>NZ_JBEXKG010000070.1:0-38486 GCF_040609555.1 Streptomyces sp. NPDC004658 | reverse complement strand
GTCGTCTCCGCCGACGGCGGCTACCGGCTCACCGCCGCACCCGACGACGTCGACCTCGGCCGCTTCGACCGGCTGACCGGCGACGGCCTCGCCGCCCTCGCCGACGGAGACCCGGCCAAGGCCGCCGCCGTCCTCGACGACGCCCTCGCCCTGTGGCGCGGCCCCGCCCTCGCCGACCTGCCCGACCGCACCGCCGAGGCGGCCCGCTGGGAGACCCGCCGGCTCGACGCGCTGCGCGCCCGGCACACCGCCGCCCTCGCCCTCGGCGAGGCCGAGCGGGCACTGCCCGAGCTGACCGCCCTGTGCGACAGCCACCCGCTGGACGAACCGCTCCAGGCGCTGCGCCTGCGCGCCCTGCGCGACACCGGCCGCCCCGCCCAGGCGCTCGCCGCCTACGAGGACGTACGACGTCTCCTCGCGGACCGGCTGGGCTCCGACCCCGGACCCGAACTGCGCGCCCTGCACGCCGAGCTGCTGCGCGACGAACCGGCCGAGCGGCCCGCCGCGGCCCGCCCGGGCAACCTGCCCGCCCGGCTCACCTCCTTCGTCGGCCGGGAATCCGACCTGCGGGCCATCGGCGCCGACCTGGCCACGGCCCGCCTGGTCACCCTCCTCGGGCCCGGCGGCGCGGGCAAGACCCGGCTGTCCCAGGAGGCCGCCGAGGCGGTACGGCACACCGTCCGGGACGGGGTCTGGCTCGCCGAGCTGGCCCCCGTCGACGACCCGGACGCGGTACCGCAGGCCGTGCTCACCGCGATCGGCGCCCGCGAGACCGTGCTGCACGGCGCCGGCGTGGACGGCATGCGCGCGGTCTCCGACCGGCACGGCGACCCCGTCGAACGGCTCGTGGAGCACTGCGCCCGGCGCCGCATGCTGATCATCCTGGACAACTGCGAGCACGTCGTGGACGCCGCCGCCCGGCTCACCGAGCACCTGCTCGCCCGCTGCCCGGGGCTGACCGTCCTCGCGACCAGCCGCGAACCCCTCGGCGTGCCGGGGGAGGTGGTGCGGCCGGTGGAGCCGCTGCCCGAGCCGGTCGCGCTGCGGCTGCTCGCCGACCGCGGCGCGGCGGCCCGCCCCGGCTTCCGGGTGGAGGACGACCCGGAGGCCTGCGCCGAGATCTGCCGCCGCCTGGACGGACTGCCCCTCGCGATCGAGCTGGCGGCGGCCCGGCTGCGCATGCTGACACCGCGCCAGATAGCGGACCGGCTGGACGACCGCTTCCGGCTGCTCACCTCCGGCAGCCGCACCGTCCTGCCCCGCCAGCAGACCCTCAGAGCCGTGGTCGACTGGTCCTGGGACCTGCTCGACGAAGCCGAACGGGACGTCCTCGCCCGGCTGTCGGTGTTCGCCGGCGGCTGCGACCTGGCCGCCGCCGAGGCCGTGTGCGGGCCCGCCGCCCTGGACGCCCTCGGCTCCCTGGTCGACAAGTCCCTGGTGGTGGCCGCTCCCGCGGCCGACGGCGGCATGCGCTACCGGCTGCTGGAGACCGTCGCCGAGTACGCCGCCGGACGCCTCGCCGAGACCGGCCACCGCGCGGAGGCCCAACGGGCCCACCTGACCTACTACCGGGAACTCGCCCGCACCACCGACCCGTTGCTGCGCGGCTCCGAGCAGCGCGCCGCCATCGACCGGTTCCAGCTGGAGTACGAGAACCTGCGCACCGCCTTCCGGCACGCCGTCGCCGAACGCGACGAGCAGGAGGGCCTGTGCCTGGTCCTGTCCCTGTTCTGGTTCTGGCAGATGCGCGACCAGCGCATCGAGGTCCGCACCTGGTGCCGGGAGGTCATGGCGCTCGGCCCCGACCCGTTCACCGAACCGGTCCGCCGCGCCGAACCGGTGTGGCAGCGCTGCACCGACGCCCCGCCGCCGTACACCGGCGAGATCCTCGCCGAGGCCCGGCGCGGAGTCCATCTGGCCCATCTGGCGTGCATGGACACCGAGATGGAGCTCTGGCAGACCCCCGAGGCGAAGGCGAAGCTCCGCGCCGTCGCCCGGGCCTACGAGCCCGGCCTGCCGCAGACCTGCCGGCCCCCGGGCATGCTGTGGTTCTTCGCCGCGCTGCTGACCGGCGGCACCGACCGGGTGCGCACCATCGTGGACGCCAACGTGCGGACCTGCCGGGAGACCCCGGGCTACGAGTGGGAGCTGGCCGGTGCCCTCCACCTGCGCGCCAACCTCCTGGCCAACCGCGCCTCCTGGGCCGGTGACGCCACCCGCGACGCCGAGGAGTCCCTGGAGATCTACCACCGGCTCGGCGACGCCTGGGGCACCACCGAGGCCCTGTCCGCCCGCGGCGAGGCCAACGAGCGCAAGGGCGCCTACGGCGAGGCCGCCGCCGACTACCGGGCCGCCATCGAACACGCCGAACGCCTCGGCGCCCGCGGCCAGGTCGCCGTGCTCCGCGCCCGGCTGGGGAGCGTGCTCGTGCAGGCCGGCGAGAGCGAACGCGGCGAGCGGATGCTCCGTGACGTCGCCGTGAGCGAGGGGGGCACCCCCAACGAGGCCGTGCCCTTCGCGCGGCTCTTCCTCGCCGGCTGGCTCAGCCTGACCGGCCGCACCGCGGAGGCCCGCGAACAGCTCCGGCTGACGCGCGAGGAGGTGACCATCGCGCGCTTCGTCGTGTTCGACGCGCTGATCACCTCCCAGGAGGCCTGGGTGGACGCCGTGGACGAGCGCGCGGAGGAAGCCCTCACCCGGGTCCGCGAGGCCGTCCGTCTCGCCGCCGACCCGTTGTCCGAGGCCCTCAACCCGCACCTGAACTCCATCTGCCTCACCATCGCGGCGATGGCCCTCGCCCGCGCCGACGGCGGCAGCCGTGCCGCCGACGCCGCCCGCTGCCTGGGCGCCGCCGACGCGCTGCTGCCGCCCGGCCACGTCCCCTCCGACGTGGAGCGGCGGTGCCACGCCATGACCGAGGCGCGGATACGGCAGGTGCTCGACCCGCGGTCGTACGAGGCCGCGTACGCCGAGGGCGGTGGCCTCTCCCTCGCGGAGGCCACCGCCCTGGTCTGAGCGCCGCGGACGTCAGCTCTTGGTGCGGAACTTGTGGATGGCGACCGGGGCCATGACCGCGGTCAGGCCGACCGACCAGATGAGCGTCACCCACAGGTCGTGCGCGACCGGGCCGCCCTCCATCAGGCCGCGTGCGGTGTCGGCCAGCGAGGACAGCGGGTTGTAGTCGGTGAACGCCTGGAGCCAGCCCGGCATCGAGGAGGTCGGCGCGAAGATCGACGAACCGAACTGGAGCGGCATCAGCACCAGGAAGCCCATCGCCTGCACCGACTGGGCGCTCTTCATGATCACGCCGAGGGTCAGGAACACCCACATCAGCGCCGAGCCGAACACCGCCGACAGTCCCACGGAGGCCAGCAGGCCGCTCCAGCTGTGGATGTCGTAGCCCACGAGGAGGGCGACCACCATCAGCACGACGGTCGCGAACAGCATCCGCATCAGCTCCACCGCGATCTTGGCGAAGAGCACGGAGCCGCGCCCGATCGGCAGGGACCGGAAGCGGTCCATGACACCGGAGTTGAAGTCCTGGTTGAAGCCGGTGCCCACGCCCTGGGCCATGTTCATGCCCATCATGGCCATGAGTCCGGGGATGACGTACTGGACGTACTGGTCCTGCCCGCCGCCCAGGGACTTTCCGATGGAGCCGCCGAAGACGTACACGAACAGCAGGGTGAAGACGACCGGGAACAGGATCGCGTCGAACATCGACTCCGGGTCCTGGCGGATCCAGAGCAGGTTGCGGCGGATCAGCGCGCCGGTGTGGCGCAGATGGGCCCGCAGCGGAATCGGCGTGTCCGTCTTCGGGGCGGCCGGGGACAAGGTGGCGGCGGTCATACGGTGACCTCCTGACGGTCGTCGGCGGGCATGGCGTCCTGCGGGGCACTGGCGCGGTGGCCGGTGAGCGACAGGAACACCTCGTCCAGGCTGGGCAGTTCGGTGGTGATAGAGGAGATCGTGATGCCGCGCGCGGTGACCGCGCCGACCACGGCGGTCAGCTGCTCGTCGCTGAGGATCGGCACCAGCAGGGTCCCGGTCTCGCTGTCCACGGTGGTCGCGGCGAGCCCGGTGATGCCCAGCTCGTCCAGCATCGTGGCGAGCGGGCGCAGCTCCAGCGGGTCCACCGGCCGCACCCGCAGGGTCCGTCCGCCGACGCGGGCCTTCAGCTCCTCGATCCCGCCGTTCGCGATGACCTTGCCCCGGTCCACCACGGTCAGCTCCGAGGCGAGCTGCTCGGCCTCCTCCATGTACTGGGTGGTGAGCAGCACGGTGACGCCGTCGCCGACCATCGCCTTCACCTCGTCCCAGACCTCGTTGCGGGTGCGCGGGTCGAGGCCGGTGGTCGGCTCGTCCAGGTACAGCACGGCGGGCCGTCCGATCATGGACGCGGCCAGGTCCAGCCGGCGCCGCATGCCGCCGGAGTACGTGCCCGCCGGGCGCCGGGCGGCCTCCGTCAGCGAGAAGCGCTCCAGCAGCTCGTCGGCGCGGGCGCGGGCGTCCTTGCGGGACAGGTCCAGCAGCCGGCCGATCAGGTACAGGTTCTCCCAGCCCGGGAGCTTCTCGTCCACCGAGGCGTACTGGCCGGTGAGGCCGATGACCCGGCGCAGCTGGCGGGGCTGGCGCACGACGTCGTAGCCGGCCACCGTGGCCTGCCCGGCGTCGGGGGCGATGAGGGTGGACAGGATCCGTACGAGGGTGGTCTTGCCGGCGCCGTTCGGCCCGAGCACACCCATCACGGTGCCCTCGCGCACGTCCAGGTCGACGCCGTCCAGCGCCTTGGTCTCGCCGTAGTGCTTGACCAGTCCCCGTACGGTCACGGCGGAGCGTCCGCCGACGGGGTTGTCGTCGATGCGTGTCATGCCGATGACAGTGCCAGGGCCCACCGACAAACCACCGACAGCCGGCCGACACCCGCCGATGCGCTGCCGACACCACCGACACATCCCCGACGATCAAAGAGGGGCAGCCCGCCGACGGGGGAAGATCGGCGGGCTGCCCGGTGGTGCCGCGATGGCCTAGTGGACGGAGTGCTCCTCCAGCGGGAAGTCCCCGCCGACGACGTCCTCCGCGAACGCCTTGACCGCGTCGCCCATGACCTCACGCAGGTTCGCGTACTTCTTGACGAACTTCGGGACCCGGCCGGAGGTCAGCCCGAGCATGTCCGTCCAGACCAGGACCTGCGCGTCCGTCTCCGGGCCCGCGCCGATGCCGACCGTCGGGATGTGCAGCACCCGCGTCACCTCGGCCGCCAGCTCCGCCGGAACCAGCTCCAGCACCACCGCGAACGCCCCCGCGTCCTGCACGGCCTTGGCGTCGCGCAGCAGCTGCTGCGCCGCCTCCTCGCCGCGCCCCTGCACGCGGTAGCCCATCGCGTTGACGGACTGCGGGGTCAGCCCGATGTGGGCCATGACCGGGATGCCGGACTCCACCAGCAGCCGGATCTGCTCGTGGGACCGCTCGCCGCCCTCCAGCTTGACCGCGCCGACCCCGGCCTCCTTCACCAGCCGGGTCGCCGAGCGCAGCGCCTGCACCGGGCCCTCCTGGTAGGAGCCGAAGGGCAGGTCGCCGACGATCAGGGAGCGGGTCGTGCCGCGTACGACGGCCGCCGACAGCATGGTCATCTCGTCGAGGGTGACGGGGACGGTGGTGTCGTACCCGAGGTGGCAGTTGCCCGCCGAGTCGCCGACCAGGAGGACCGGGATGCCGGCCTCGTCGAAGACGGACGCGGTCATCGCGTCGTAGGCGGTGAGCATGGGCCACTTCTCGCCCCGCTCCTTGGCGAGGGCGATGTCGCGGACGGTGATGCGGCGGGTGCCCTTTCCTCCGTAGAGGCCCCCGTACAGCGCCTTGCTGCCGTCGGAGGGCTTGTTCTGGGCAGCCGAAAGCTGCGTCATGGCAACGGCTCCTTCAGTCATCTCGAGGCGCCCTGACGGCGTCCCCGGACCGACTCCATGGTGGCACCTCGTGCCATTCGGGGCCAGGGGTACCCCCTGTGAGCCGAGCCGCGTAAGGCCTTGGTAAAGAAATAAGATACGAGACGGTTCCGTATCGAAATGATCGTAGGCTCGAACACATGACAAGTCCCGTCCCTGCCTCCCGAATACCGGAAGCGGTGCACCGACGCCGCTGGGCGATCCTCGGCGTGCTCATGCTCAGCCTGCTGATCGTGGTGCTCGACAACTCGATCCTGAACGTCGCCATCAAGACCATCGCCACCCCGGCGCCGACCGGCCTCGGCGCCACGCAGAGCGAGATCGAGTGGGCGATCAACGCCTACACCCTCGTCTTCGCCGGCCTGCTGTTCACCGCCGGACTCGTCGGCGACCGGCTCGGCCGCAAGAAGGTGCTGCTCGGCGGCATCCTCGTGTTCGGCATCGGCTCCGCGCTCGCCGCCGAGTCCGGCTCGCCCGGCCAGCTGATCGCCTACCGCGCGCTGATGGCGCTCGGCGCGGCCTTCGTCATGCCCGCCACCCTCGCCGTGCTGATGAACGTCTTCGAGCGCGAGGAGCAGCCCAAGGCCATCGGCATCTGGGCCGGCGGCGTCGGCCTGGCCATCGCCATCGGCCCGATCACCGGCGGCGCGCTCCTCGACCACTTCTGGTGGGGATCGGTCTTCCTGATCAACGTGCCCATCGTGATCGTCGCGCTCGTCCTGATGACCTGGCTGGTCCCCGACTCCCGCGACCCGCGGCCCGGCCGCCTCGACCCCGTCGGCGTGGTCCTGTCCGTCGTCGGCCTCGTCCTGCTCGTCTACGGCATCATCAAGGGCGGCGAACTCGCCGACTTCACCGACGCCAAGGTGCTCGTCACCATCGCCGCGGGGCTCGTCGTGCTGACCGGCTTCGTCGTCTTCGAGAAGCGCAGCGACCACCCGTCGCTCGACGTCACCTACTTCCGCAACAAGGTCTTCTCGGCCGCCATGAGCGCCATCGCGCTGGTCTTCTTCGCGCTGATGGGCGTCACGTTCTTCGGCGTCTTCTACACCCAGAGCGTGCGCGGCTACTCCCCGCTGGAGTCCGGCGTGCTGATGCTGCCCCTCGCCGCCGCCCAGCTGATCTTCGCGCCGCGCGCCCGGCTGCTGGTCGACCGGTTCGGCAACAAGGCCACCACCACCGGCGGTCTGGTGCTGATCGCGGCGACGCTGGCCGCGTTCGCCACGTTCGAGGCCGACACGCCGATCTGGCTGCTGGAGGTCGTCTTCTTCCTCATGGGCACCGGCATGGCGCACATCATGACCCCGACCTCGGTCGTCATCATGCAGGCCCTGCCCCGCGAGAAGGCCGGCTCCGCCTCGGCGCTCAGCAACACCTTCCGCCAGGTCGGCGGCGCCCTCGGTATCGCCGTCCTCGGCTCGGTGCTCGCCACCTCGTACCGCAACGGCATCGAGGACAAGCTCGGCCTGCTGCCGCCCGGCCTGCGCGAGACCGCCGGCGAGTCCATCGAGGCCACCCTCGGCGTCGCCCAGAAGCTCGGCCCGCAGGGCAAGGCCCTGGTCACCCCCGCCAACGACGCGTTCCTGCACGCCATGCACGTCACCGCCCTGTGCGGTACGGGCGTCGCGCTGATCGGCGCCGTGGTGACCTTCCTGTTCCTGCCGGGCAAGCCGGCCGCCGGTCAGCGGCAGGACAAGGGAGCGGAGTTGGTCGCCGCCGGGGAGTGAGTCCCGCGCGCGGTTCCACGGGGGAAGGAGGCGGCTGCGGGACAATCCCCGCAGCACAGTGAGAGGACGGATCGTCGTGAGCCTTGCCGAGAGCCGGCCGCGTCCGGAGGGACCCGCCCGGGGCCGGCCGCGCAGCGAAGCGGTGGAACGCGCCATCCTGGAAGGCGTGATGAAGCTCCTGGAGGAGGGCGTGCCCCTCGCCGAGCTGTCCATCGAGCGGGTCGCCCGCACGGCCGGGGTCGGCAAGGCCACCATCTACCGCCGCTGGAGCGGCAAGGAGGAACTGTTCGTCGACGTCGTGCGCGCCGCCGAACCCCCCGACCCCGAGCTGCCCGGCACCTCCCTGCGCGACGACCTCGTCGTGCTGCTGGAGTCCCTGCGCCGGCGCGGCCTCGTCAGCCGCTCCTCGGCGATCCTGCACAACGTGTACGCCCAGATGAAGAGCAGCCCGCGGATCTGGGCGGCGTACCACGCCAGCGTCATAGCGCCCCGCCGCGACCTCGCCCTGGACCTGCTGCGCCGCGCGCAGGCGAACGGCGAGATCCGGGCGGACATCGACCTGGACCTGGCCAACGACATGTTCGTCGGCCCCATGCTCGTCCGCTCCGTCATGCGCCCCGACGCCGATCTGCCGGAGGGTCTGGCGGAGCAGATCGTCGACGCGGTCCTGGAGGGCCTACGCCCCGTCAGGTCCACGGTGCCGTAGCACTAATGTGCGCGTTTCGTCACAGACCCCATGCGTCCCGGGGGCGACCGGAACTCGCGGCCCCGGCTCGTTCGTCCTCGTCTTCCGTACGGCCGTCATGGGACGGCGGAACGGAGCCGATCATCCCCTAGGGTCGGAAGAGCACGGGGGCGAACGGTGTGCACGGCAGGCAGTGAGGCAGACGGTATGGCGCAGCAGGCGTACATGACGGAGACGGTGGACGACGGCTCGGGGCCCGAGCGACCGGGATCCCGGCCCCGACGCCTGACGCACCGCCTGTTCAACGGGTGGCGGAACGATCCGCGCGTCTGGCGGCGCGGCGTCGTCCTCGCCGTACTGGCCCTGCTGCTCGCCCTGGTGATGCTGCTGCACGCGCACATCCCCAACGCCGTGGGCAACCTCGGCTCGCTCACCGAGACGTTCCTGCCCTGGCTGGGCCTGGCCGTCCCGGTCCTTGTGGTGCTCGCCCTGGTCCGCCGGTCGGCGACCGCCCTGATCGCGATCACGCTCCCGGCGATCGTCTGGCTGAACCTCTTCGGCGGGCTGCTGACCGACAGGTCGGCCGCCGGCGGCGACCTCATGGTGGCCACCCACAACGTCAACGCCGACAACCCCGACCCGGCCGCGACCGCCACCGACGTGGCCGCGTCCGGCGCCGACGTCCTGGCCCTGGAGGAGCTGCCCGCCTCCGCCGTACCCGTCTACGAGAAGGCGCTGGCGTCGACGTACAAGTACCACGCGGTCGTCGGCACGGTCGGGCTGTGGAGCAAGTACCCGATGACCGGCGTCCGCGCCGTCGACATCAAGCTCGGCTGGAAGCGGGCGATGCGCGCCACCGTGGCGACGCCCAAGGGCCCGGTCGCGGTCTACGTCGCCCACCTGCCCTCGGTGCGGGTGAAGATGGAGGCCGGGTTCACCGCCCGGCAGCGGGACAGGAGCGCCAACGCGCTCGGCGAGGCCATCGCCGACGAGCCCCTGAAGCAGGTGGTGCTCCTCGGCGACCTGAACGGCACCATGAACGACCGCGCGCTCACCGCCGTCACCTCCCAGATGCGCTCCACGCAGGGCGCGGCGGGCAGTGGCTTCGGGTTCAGCTGGCCGGCGTCGTTCCCGATGGCGCGCATCGACCAGATCATGGTCAAGGGCGTGGAGCCG
This sequence comes from Streptomyces sp. NPDC004658, assembly GCF_040609555.1. Classification (NCBI taxonomy): domain Bacteria; kingdom Bacillati; phylum Actinomycetota; class Actinomycetes; order Kitasatosporales; family Streptomycetaceae; genus Streptomyces; species Streptomyces sp. NPDC004658. The sequence continues at coordinate 28,953 of NZ_JBEXKG010000070.1, read as the reverse complement.
GAGAAGAGCTGGACGCTGCCGCGCACCAACAGCGATCACCTGCCCGTAGCGGCCCGTGTGAAGCTCGACACAGCCTCTTAACCTGCTGGAATACTGGACCTGAGAGAGTTTGTTCCGTCCGGGAACATACTGCGAGACTCGAACCTGTACGGCACTCCGCTCTCTGAAAGGTCCCTCATGCCCCTGGCCCTGCTCGCCCTTGCCGTGGGCGCCTTCGGCATCGGTACGACCGAGTTCGTGATGATGGGCCTCCTGCCCGACGTCGCGGACGACCTGCACATCTCGATCCCCAGCGCCGGGCACCTGGTCTCGGCGTACGCGCTGGGCGTCGTCATCGGCGCCCCGCTGCTGGCCGCACTGACCGCGCGGATGTCCCGCCGCACGGTCCTGATCTCCCTCATGGCCCTGTTCGTCGCCGGCAACGCCCTGTCGGCGTTCGCCCCCGGCAACGGCTCCCTGCTGGCCGCCCGCTTCCTCAGCGGCCTGCCGCACGGCGCCTTCTTCGGCGTGGGCGCGGTCGTCGCCACGGCGATGGTCCCGCCGGAGCGCAAGGCCCGCTCGGTGTCCCTGATGTTCCTCGGCCTGACCGTCGCCAACATCGCGGGCGTCCCCGTCGCCACGCTGATGGGCCAGCACCTCGGCTGGCGCGCGACGTTCCTGGGGGTGAGCGCGATCGGCATCGCGGCGATCGCCTCCCTGGCCCTCCTGATCCCGCACGACCGGAACCACGCGGCGACGTCGACGGGCCTGCGCGGCGAACTGGCGGCCCTGAAGTCGGTGCCGGTCTGGCTGGCCCTCGGTACGACGGTGGCCGGCTTCGGCGCCCTCTTCGCGGCCTACAGCTACGTCACCCCGATGCTGACGGACGCGGCGGGCTACGCCGACACCAGCGTGACCCTGCTCCTGGCCCTCTTCGGCGTCGGCGCCACGGCGGGCAACCTGCTGGGCGGCCGGCTCGCCGACCACTCCCTGCGCGGCACCCTCTTCGGCGGCCTGGCGTCCCTGGGCGCGGTCCTGCTGCTCTTCCCCCTGCTGATGCGGGCGGAGTGGAGCGCGGCCCTGGCGGTGACCCTCCTGGGCATGGCGGCGTTCATCACCGGCTCCCCCCTCCAGCTGATGGTGATGGAGAAGGCGTCGGCGGCCCCCTCCCTCGCCTCCTCGGCCAACCAGGCGGCCTTCAACCTGGCCAACGCGGGCGGCGCCTGGATCGGCGGCCTGGCCCTGGCGGCCGGCTTCGGCACGACGTCCCCGGCCCTCGCGGGAGCGGCCCTGGCCGTCCTGGGCCTCGGCGTGGCGAGTGTGGCGTACGCGGTGGACCGCCGCCGGGAGACTCCGTCGGTGGGGCGGGTGGTGGCGTCCCGGGTCCCGGAGGCGGAGGACGCGCAGGCACTGCACCGCTGAGGGGCGGGGCGGAGGGCCCGCGGGGGTGGGCTGCGGCTAGTCACCGATGAACCACAGGGAACTCCCCGGCGTGGCCGCGCAGACCTCCAGCATCTCGGCGAGGTCGAGGAGGGCGGCCTGCTGGAACGGGCTGGCGCACTCCCGCACCAGGGCGGCCACCTCGGGAAGGGCGGCTGCCGCGTCCTGCTCGGTGAAGCGGGTGTCCCGGTAGGGGTCGACCTGTGCGAGCCGCCCGTGGCTCACCCCGTCCAGGGCCCGCGCGAGGGCGTCACCGTGCGCATGGGAACGGCGGACGAGGGTGTCCGAGGGGCGCCCCTTCTTCCGCGACGCCTGCCCGACCCGTACCTCCAGCTCGATACCCACGGCACCTCCGTCCGGCTTGCTGTCCCGGCCCAGCAGTCAAGGTGACCGTTGGTCCGCTCGCTTCCCGGCCAGTGTCGGGCTTCCGCGAGGTGAGTCAAGGGCGCGTTCCGCGTCGCCTTCGGCGATGGGCCTCCGGCCCACCCTTGACACACCTCGCTCCAGCCCGGGGAAGAAGCGAGCGAGCGGCCCGAAACAGCGGTGGCCGCAGCGGCAACGGGCCCCCAGGCCGGCTGAGTGCGTGCCGTCGGAAGGGGCACGCGGTCGCGCCTCGCCAGCACGCCGCGTCGGTCTGGCGGCTCGCGGCCGGTGGGTGGGGCGCGTCCGCGTCTCGCATGGACGCCGGGTGGGCTTAGCGGCTTGTGGTGGGCGGGTGGTTGGGTCCCCGCAGGCCGTGATTGGCGGAATTGTGCCAAGGGGCGCAGCAGAAGTGCAGGTCAGAAGGGCGGGTAGGTGGTCACGTGGCCCAAATCCGCCAATTACCCGGTTCCATTGGCTAGGGCTCTGGTCCTGTGGTCTGCCCGTGATCGAAAAAGCGGCTCCGCTGCCCCCGACGGTCTTCCCGCTCGCCAAGGGACGTGCGTGGGCCATGCTGGCCGGGTCCCTGGTGTTCGTCGCGCTGGGCATCGTCTTCCTGGTCGCCCACAGCACCGCGAAGACGACTGTGGCGGGGGCGCCGGCCTTCTGCTTCTTCGGGTTCTGCTCGGTGATCTTCATCCAGCGCCTGCTCCCCGACCGACCGGAACTGGTGCTGGACGACCCGGACGCCTACCTGGCCCGCGCACCCAAGCTCGTCCGCAGGACCGCGTCCATGAACGCACGGCTCGGCTTCGGCCCGGCCACCATGGCCACGAGCACCTTGCGGGTGCCGCCCGAGGCCGTCCTGGACGCGATGCGGCGCCACTGCCCCGGACTCGCAATACAGCAGCACTGAGCGCGCCCCCCACCCCACCACCCGCAAGCCGCTTGGCCCTCCCGGCGTGCTGGCGAGGCGCGGTCGCGTTCCCCTTCCGACGGTGTCGGGGCAGTTGGCGGCGGGGACCGGTGCCGGTGAGGGGGCCACTTTCCTCCGGTCGCCCGCTCGCTTCTTCCCCGGGCTGGAGCGAGGTGTGTCAAGGGTGGGCCGGAGGCCCATCGCCGAAGGCGACGCGCAGCGCCCTTGACGCACCTCGCGGAAGCCCGACTCTGGCCGAGAAGCGGGCGGCCCGACGGTCACTTCCCGGCATCCGCTCGCATCAGCTCCCCGTAGTCCCTCCGCAGTCCCCCGGCTCAGTTCCTCAGCTCGCACCACACCGTCTTCCGGTCCGGCCCCTGGTCCACGCCCCATCGTTCGGCCAGCGCGTCCACGAGAGCCAGCCCCCGCCCCGACTCCGCCGCCTCCTCGGCGGACAGCAGAACGGGGAGGGCGCGCGGGTCGGGATCGGTCACCTCGATCCGCGTACGGCCCCCCACCGCCGTACCCCCGACACGGACGGTCACCGGTGTTCCCTCGCCGAGGTGGTCGATGACGTTCGTCAGCAGCTCCGTCGCACACAGGTGGACGTCGAAGCCGTGCCCACGGAGGTGGCGGCGCAGTTCCGGTGCCGCCTTCGCCGTGGCCAGCAGGTGCAGTTCCAGCAGCGTCATCACTCCGCCGCCGCCTTCCTCAGCGCGGCGGCCAGCGCCCGCGCCGTGGCCGTGTTGCAGTTCCCGAGCGTGACGAGTCCGGCGGGCGGGGCGTACGTACCCGCGAAGCTCGGCAGGTCGACCCGGAGCGAGGGGAGCGTGATGCCGTGCAGGGCGAGCGCGGCGCGGAGGTCCTCCACGCAGAGGGTGACGTCGTAGGCGGTGGGGGAGCGGTCGGACATGAGAGGCGGCAACCTTCTGTGCGGTGTGTGACGAATGCCTCACAGCGTGTCGCCGGTCTCGCTACCGTGGAAGGGGTTTCGCGTTCGCGACCAGGGCAGCGGAGGAGAGTGAGCGGTGGCTCGGGGCAAGGACATTGACGGCTCGATGAGCGTCCCGACCTTCTACGGCAAGGAGCTGCGGTGGAAGCGGGAGGCGGCCGGCCTGTCGTTGGAGGCGTTCCTTGAGGGCAGCTTCTACGGCAAGACCTACCTCAGCGATATCGAGCACGGGGAGCGGAGGATGCCCATCGATCTGGCCCGGCATGCGGATCGAGTTCTCGACACCGACGGCTTCTTCGAGCGCCGTTGCGAGGATGTGCGGAGGGCGAGGAGGGCTGGGCACCCCGCGTATTTCGAGAAGGTCTTGGAGGCGGAGAAGTATGCGCTGACCATCGAAGAGTGGTGCCCGACGCTCTTGCCGGGACTACTCCAGATTCCGGCCTACGCGCGGGCCGTCATCCTGGCCGGTCTTCCGTTGTCCTCCGACGCCGAGGTGGAAGAAAAGGTCAGCAGCCGAACAGCGCGCGCCGCCCTGTTCGAAGCGGATCACCACACCCCGGAGTACTGGGTCATCATGCATGAGTCGCTGCTCACCCAACCGCTCCTCGAAGCCTCGGACATGGCGGCGCAGCTCGATCACATCGGGGACTTGGCGGACCGGCGCCGGATCACTCCGCAGATCGTTCCGTGGAAGCAACGGGCGTATCCCCTGATGGCCGCTTCCATCATGACCATGACGTTCCCAGATGCGCCCCCGCTGGTGTACACCGAGGCGTCCTACAGCGGAGTCACCGTCGATGATCCGGCCCTCGTGGAGCGGTACCGCAAGGCATACGATCGGCTCAGGGCCGTCGCGCTGTCACCAGACACGTCCCTCGCCATGATCAAGTCAGCGGCAGAGGATCACCGAAATGGCAAGCAATCGGATCGACTTGAGTAGAGCTCTCTGGTTCAAGAGCAGCTACAGCAACGAAGACGGCGGTAACTGTCTGGAAGTCGCCACCAACATCCCCGGCGTCATCCCGGTCCGCGACTCAAAAACCCCCCACGGCCCCACCCTCCTCCTCCCCCCCACCGCCTGGACCCCCTTCATCACCGCGCTCAAGTCCCGCTAGCAGGCGACACGAACGGGGCGTGAGGTGCACAGGCACCCCACGCCCCGTCAGTGGGACAACGAACCCGGCGACTTACCGCTGCCGGAACGACTGCACGTACCCGCCCGCCGGCGAGCCGACACCCGTCACGTCGTCGTAGCCCTTGACCGCGGTCAGCGAGCTGTCCTTGCCGAGGCTGCGGACCGAGGTCAGCAGGCCGTCGGCGGCGTCGAAGCCGTTGGCGTAGTCGACGCGGGCCACGGCCAGGCCCGACCCCGTCGGGTTGTCCGTGACGTCGTGGAAGACGCCCTTCTTGCCGTACTTGGCGTAGATCACCGGGTTGGCGAAGCCGAGGGGCTTGCCGCCGCGGGCCTCCTGGGCCAGGGCCTGGACCGCCGCGATGACCGGCGCGGCCAGCGAGGTGCCGCCGATGCGGTACTCGCTGTACTGCTCGGTGCCGTCGGGGAAGGTCTGGGTCTGGCCGACCAGGAAGCCGGTGTTCGGGTCGGCGATGGCCGCGATGTCCGGGACGACGCGGTTGCCGGAGGCGTTGTTGGCCGTGGCCAGCTCCTTCGGCACGACGCCCTTCTGGTAGTACGGCTGAGGCACCGTCTTGCTGGTGCCGCCGCCCGCGCCCGAGGTGAACGCGCCGGGGAAGCCGACCCAGCTCTTGCCGTCGGGGGCCAGCGACGCCTTCTCGGTGCCCCAGCCGGTCTCCCACTGGTACTTGTCGCCCTTGCCGACGGCCAGCGAGGTGCCGCCGACCGCGGTGACCCAGGCGGAGTTGGCCGGGGTGTCGACCTGCTTCACGCCTGTGTTGGCGACCTCGTCGCCGTTGTCACCGGACGAGAAGTAGAAGCCGATGCCCTGGACCGCGCCCAGCTGGAAGACCTGGTCGTACGCGGCGGCGAGGTCCGGCGTCTGGTTGGCCTCGATGTCGCCCCAGGAGTTGGAGACGATGTCGGCCAGGTGACTGTCGACGATCTTGCTGAGGGAGTCCAGCAGGTCGTCGTCGTAGCAGGAGGCCGCGCCCACGTAGGTGACGTCGGCGTTCGGGGCGACCGCGTGGACCGCCTCGACGTCCAGGGTCTCCTCGCCGTACCAGCCGGCGGCCCCGCACTCGTCGGTCTTGGTGTAGTTCTTCGGCAGCACCTGGTGCAGCTGGCCGGTCTTCCAGGCCGCGTCACCGTTCTTCACGGCGTACTTGCCGGCGTCGTAGGCGATCGTCGGGGAGGCGTACGCGTCGGTGATCGCGATGCGGACGTTCTTGCCGGTGTACGTGCCGGCGCCGTACGCCGCGCGCAGCTGCTTGCCGGTGTAACCCTTGATCGCGTACGGGATCTTCTGGCCGTAGGCGTCCGGGAGCGTCGTCGCGACGTTCGAGCCGTAGTACGACGAGAAGGGGCCCGCGTTCTTGAAGACCGCGTCCGGAGGCGGCAGCTGGTCGTCGTGGTTCGCCTTGTGCGGGGCGTTGTCCAGGCCGGTGACGGTGAGGACCGCGCCCTTGAGGGCGGCCGGGGCGGAGGCCGTGCGCGCCGGGGCGCGGTAGGTCTTGGAGCCCTTGGCGTAGTTGTGCAGCTGGGTGCCGAACGCCTTCTCGGCGGCGGCCACGTCACCGGAGACGGCGACGTAGTGCGGGGTGACCGCGGTGACCGTCAGGCCGGCCGACTTCAGCCAGGACGTGACGGCGGCCACCTGGGCCTTGGTGGCCCCGAAGCGGGCCTGCGCCTTCTTGGCGCTGAGGTACTTGCCGTACAGGGGCGAGCCTGGGTCGGACACCGCCTTGGCATAGGCGGCGAGTCCGGCCGCGTCCCGGCCGGCCAGGTAGACACGGGCCTTGACCTGGGCCTTGTCCGAGGTCGCGCCCTTGTCCGCCTTGGCCGTGGCCCAGAGCGGCTTGGTGCCCTTCAGTACGTCACGAGCAGGGCTGTCCGCGGCGTGTGCCGCGGGTATGCCCAGCGCCAGCGCACCGGCGATCATGGGCAGTGTCGCTGCCATGCTCACACCGGCGCGCACGGTGGCGCGGTTGGATCTCATAGAACCCCCTGCGATGCGGTTCGCATGCATGTAGTGGTTGGCACGTCGTGGAGGCGCGCGCCGGCCCGCGGCGGTGTCGGCCGACGAGTGGATCACACGATGGGGGCCACTCTTGCGATGAACCGTTCATGCAAGGGGAACGGGAAAGTCAAGAGAAGCTCAAGTAAGCGCCACGGAGGGTGATTTGACCCTTTGATCCTTACGGCGGTGTTACGAAGCGGCTTGCGCGCCCCGTTCCTTGAGCATTCCGGCCATCAGGTCGATCTCCGACTGCTGCGCGTCGACCATGCCCTGCGCGAGCCGCTTCTCCACGCCGACGGTGCACTTGGCGACACAGCCCTCGGCCATGTGGATGCCGCCCTTGTGATGGTCCGTCATCAGCTGGAGGTAGAAGATCTCGGCCTGTCTGCCGCTGAGCGACTGGAGCTTCTTCAGCTCGGTGTTGGTGGCCATCCCCGGCATCAGCGCGCCGTCCTTGCCGGAGGCCATGTCACCCATGCCCATCCAGGTCATCGGCGGGTCGGCCGACACCTTGGGCAGGTTCCACAGGTCCAGCCAGCCCAGCAGCATGCCGCGCTGGTTGGCCTGCGTCTGCGCGATGTCGTAGGCGAGCCGCCGCACCTCCTCGTCCTTCGTGCGGTCGCGCACGATGTACGACATCTCGACGGCCTGCTGGTGGTGGACGGCCATGTCCCGGGCGAACCCGGCGTCCGCCGAGTCCGCGCCCGGCGTCTTCGGGCCCGGTCCGCCGGTCTCCTCGGCGACCGCGTAGGTGATCGCGCCGGCCGCGACGAGCACCGCCGCCGCGGTCCCGGCGACCCAGCCGACGTGCTGCCGCCTCACTTCATGACCCCGCCGGTGCACGAGGCGCCCGGCTCGGGCGTCTGCGGGCCCTGCACGTACGTGGCGAAGAACTTGTCCACTTCCGGATCCTTCGCGCTCTTCACCGCCACCTGGTGGCCCCAGGCCGACAGGATCAGCGGGGCGTCCTGGTTCTGGTACGGGCTCATCAGCGAGTAGGGCGTCTTCTTCACCTTCGCCGCGAGCGCGTCGACGTCGGCCTTGGTCGCCTTGTCGGTGTACGTCACCCAGACCGCGCCGTGCTCCAGCGAGTGCACGGCGTTCTCGTCCGGCACCGCCTTGGTGTAGACGTCGCCGTTGCAGTTCAGCCAGACCGGGTTGTGGTTGCCGCCGACCGGAGGGTGCATCGGGTACGACACCTTGGTCGTCACGTGCGTCCGGGACAGCTTGCCCGACCAGGTCCTCACCCCGTCCTCGCCGGTGGTGAACTTCCCCGAGTCCCCGGAGCCCTTGGCGTCGCCGCTGGGCGCCGCCTGGTCCTTGCCGGAGTCGCCCTGCGTCTTCACCAGGACCACACCGCCGACGACGAGACCGACGACGACCACCGCGCTGGCGGCGATGGTGAGCACCCGGTTGCGGCGCTCCCGGGTGCGCTCCGCGCGCCGCATCTCCTCGATGCGCGCCTTGCGCGCCGCGGTGCTGCTGTTCTTGCCGGAACCCATGAGGCGTGTCCTTCTGGGGAAGGGGACGTGGACGGTGGGGCCCGCTGATCGTAATGCGGACGGGCCGCCCTTGACGTGGGGAGGGCACGGGAACCGGAAATTTGAAGCGGGGATGCGCATTATCTACGCTCGCGGTATGCGGCTGCTGCGCTCCACCGACCTGGCCCTGCGCGTCCTGATGCGACTCGCGGTCGCCGACGCCACGCCCACGACCCGCCAGGTCGCCGCCGACATGGACGTGCCCTACACGCACGCCGCGAAGGTCGTCGCCGAACTCCAGCACCTGGGCCTGGTCGACGCCCGGCGCGGCCGGGGCGGCGGGCTGGCGCTCACGGAGCGGGGCCGTACCGCGTCGGTGGGCGCGGTCGTGCGGACCTTCGAGGGCGAGGGCGACGTGGTGGACTGCGAGGGGACGCAGGGGACACCGGCCTGCCCGCTGCGCTCCGGCTGCCGCCTGCGCGGCGCCCTGCGGGGGGCCCAGGAGGCGTTCTTCGCCGCGCTGGACTCCGTCACGATCGGGGAGCTCGTCGCCGATCCGACGGGGCCGTTGCTGCTGGGGATCTCCCGGCGGCCGGGGCTGGAGTGAACGCGGCGCGACCGGCCACGGAAGGTCGTCAGGCGGGTGCCGCGCCGTCGTGGCTGGTCGCGCAGTTCCCCGCGCCCCTTCGGGGCGCTTCCCCTCAGCCCCGTGCCAGCCAGAGGTCCGGGCCGAACACCTCGTAGTGGATGTCGGCCGGGGCGACGCCCTTCTCGATCAGCTGGGTGCGGACCGCGCGCATGAAGGGGAGGGGGCCGCACAGGTACGCGCGCGTGCCGGGGTGTACGGCGATGTCCGCGAGGTCGACCAGGCCGCTCCGGGTGCCCGGCGCGGCGTCGCGCTCGTAGAAGAAGTGCGCGCGGGCGTCGGGCAGCTTCTCCGTGTACGCCGTGTGGTCGGCGCGCAGGGCGTGGTCGGCGGGGGAGCGGTCGCCGTGCACGACGGTGACCGGGGCGCGGTGGCCGCCGGCCGCGAGGTCGGCCAGCATCGCGATCATGGGGGTCACGCCGATGCCCGCCGAGGCGAGCAGCAGGGGCGTGTCCGGGCCGCCGTCCGGCACGAGGTCGCCGTACGGCTCGGACAGCTCCAGGACGTCGCCGGGCCGCACGCGCGCGTGGAGGTGGTTCGACACCTCGCCGTCGGGCGTCGCTCCACCCCGTACGCGCTTGACGCTGATCTGCCGCACCGCCTCGCCCGGCGCCCCGGTCAGGCTGTACTGCCGTATCTGCCGGGCGCCGTCGGGCAGGGTGACGCCGACGGAGACGTACTGTCCGGCGCGGAAGCCGGCCACCGGGCCGCCGTCGGCCGGGCGCAGCCGGAAGGTGACGACGTCGGGGGTCTCCTCGACGCGCTCGACGACCTCCCAGGCGCGCGGGCCGGGGCCGCCGCTCTCCTCGTACAGCCGCTTCTCGATCGCGATGAGGGCGTTCGCCATCAGCCAGTACACCTCGTCCCAGGCGGCGGCCACCTCCGGGGTGACGGCCTCGCCGAGGACCTCGGCGATGGCGGCGAAGAGGTGCTCGTGGACGACGTCGTACTGCTCGGGCGCCACGCCCAGGGAGGCGTGCTTGTGCGCGATGCGGCCGAGCATCGCGTCCGGCCGCCGGTCCGGGTGGTCCAGCAGGTGCGTGGCGAAGGCGGCGATCGAACCGGCGAGGGCCTGCTTCTGGGCGCCGGAGGCCTGGTTGCCGCGGTTGAACAGGTTGCGCAGCAGGTCGGGGTGGGCGTCGAAGAGGCGGGCGTAGAAGCGCTCGGTGATCTCGCCGATCGCCGCGCCGACGGCGGGCAGGGTGGCGCGGACGGTGGCTGCGGACTGCTCGGTCAGCATCGGGACTCCTCGGAGAACTCGGCTGATCGGCACGCTATGAAAACTTGCATCTGAGATGCAAATTTAACGGGCGTGGTGTCGGTCACGGAGGAAGCGGACCGGCCATTACGGATGTCGGTCCGAGCAGGCAAGATGGGGCGAGAGCGCAGTACACCTGCCGTACGGGAGGCGTTCGGCGCGAAGACGCCCGGGCGATCGAGGTCCGCAACGCGCGTGAAATGGTGTTGTGGTGGGATGCTCGGGTGCCCGACCGCCTCCCGTGGGACGGGGGACAGGCGGCCTGACCAGCAAGGATGGGGAAGCGGAAGATGGACAAGCAGCAGGAGTTCGTGCTCCGGACCTTGGAGGAGCGCGACATCCGGTTCGTACGCCTGTGGTTCACGGACGTGCTGGGCTTCCTCAAGTCCGTCGCCGTGGCCCCCGCCGAACTGGAACAGGCCTTCGACGAGGGCATCGGCTTCGACGGCTCCGCCATCGAGGGCTTCGCCCGGGTCTACGAGTCCGACATGATCGCCAAGCCGGACCCGTCCACCTTCCAGGTCCTGCCCTGGCGCGCGGAGACCCCCGGCACGGCCCGCATGTTCTGCGACATCCTCATGCCGGACGGCTCCCCGTCCTTCGCGGACCCCCGTTACGTGCTGAAGCGCGCGCTGGCCCGCACCTCCGACCTGGGCTTCACCTTCTACACCCACCCCGAGATCGAGTTCTTCCTGCTGAAGGACCGCCCGCTGGACGGCTCGCGCCCCACCCCGGCCGACAACTCGGGCTACTTCGACCACACGCCCACCAACGTCGGCATGGACTTCCGCCGCCAGGCGATCACCATGCTGGAGTCGATGGGCATCTCGGTGGAGTTCTCCCACCACGAGGGCGCGCCGGGCCAGCAGGAGATCGACCTGCGCTACGCCGACGCCCTGTCCACGGCGGACAACATCATGACGTTCCGCCTGGTCATGAAGCAGGTGGCGCTGGAGCAGGGGGTGCAGGCGACGTTCATGCCGAAGCCTTTCTCCGAGCACCCCGGCTCCGGCATGCACACCCACCTGTCCCTCTTCGAGGGCGACCGCAACGCCTTCTACGAGTCCGGCGCCGAGTACCAGCTCTCCAAGGTCGGCCGCTCCTTCATCGCCGGTCTGCTGCGGCACGCGGCGGAGATCTCCGCGGTCACCAACCAGTGGGTGAACTCCTACAAGCGCATCTGGGGCGGCTCCGAGCGCACCGCCGGCGCCGGCGGCGAGGCCCCCTCCTACATCTGCTGGGGCCACAACAACCGCAGCGCCCTGGTCCGCGTCCCGATGTACAAGCCCGGCAAGACCGGCTCGGCCCGCGTCGAGGTCCGCTCCCTCGACTCCGGCGCCAACCCGTACCTGGCCTACGCCGTCCTCCTCGCCGCCGGCCTGAAGGGCATCGAGGAGGGCTACGAGCTCCCGCCGGGCGCCGAGGACGACGTCTGGGCCCTGTCCAACGCCGAGCGCCGCGCCATGGGCATCGAGCCCCTCCCGCAGAACCTCGGCGAGGCCCTGACCCTCATGGAGGGCAGCGACCTGGTCGCCGAAACCCTCGGTGAACACGTCTTCGACTTCTTCCTCCGCAACAAGCGGCAGGAGTGGGAGGAGTACCGGTCCGAGGTCACCGCGTTCGAGCTGCGGAAGAACCTGCCGGTGCTGTAGGCGCAGGTCAGGGCGGGTTTCCCGCGGATTCGGCGGAGGGGGCCGACGGTCGCGGACCGCCGGCCCCCTCGCGTTTTTTACTGACCCTGGGCCGTCTCTGGACGGGTCAGGATCGGGCGCACGGGGGGTCGTAGGGGAGGTGGGGGACGTACTTGTGCCACAGCTGGGGGGTCAGCATGTTGCCGGTGGAGCGGCAGATGTACGCGACGGCGGATCGGGGGGTCATGGGCAGGATGCGAACGGCGTATGAGCCGTCGCCGATGAACAGGGTGCGACCGTCGCGGGAGAACGTCATCGTGTCTATGTAGTCGGGGATGACGACCGGGTTTCCGAAGGGCCGTGCGTCGCCCGGGTCGCGGACGTCCCACAGCCGCAGCGTGTGGTCGGAGCCGCCACTGACCACGGCGCGGCCGTCCGGACTGAAGGCCAGGGCGATGACGGTGCCCCTGTGACCCGTCAGGTCCTGACCCAGATGCCGGGGACGGGTGCGGTCGCGGATGTCCCACAGACGCAGTACCGCGTCATCACCGGAGGTCACGAGCATGTGGCCGTCCGGACTGAAGACCACCGAGTTGACGGGGTCCTCGCTGACAGTTCGCAGCCTGCCCAGGGACCTGGGGCGCGCGGGGTCGGCGACGTCCCAGAGTCGCAGTCTGCCGTCGTCCGACACGGCGACGAGCGTGTGTCCGTCAGGGCTGATGGCCACACCGTTGATCTGACCGCCTGATCCCGAGGACAGCGGTCGGCCGAGAAGCCGTGGACGAGACGGGTCGGAGACGTTCCACAGGAGCACCGCTCCGTGGGAGTCACCGCTGGCCATCGTGTCCCCGCGGGGGGTGAAGGCGACACTCAGGAAGTTGTGGTCGGCATGCCCGGGCGGGCTCCTCAGGAGCCTTGGCCTGGCCGCATCGGTGACGTCCCAGAGCTGCACCCTCGGTCCGGCGGCAACGGCCAGAATCCTTTCCCCGGGTTGGAAGGCGATCGCGTAGGGAGAGGACGGCGCGTCCAGCCGTATCGACGCGCTGCGCAGCCGGGGATCGGCCGTGCTGCCGACGTCCCAGAGACGTACGGTCCGGTCCGCCGAGCCCGAGGCCAGGAGATGCCCGTCGCGGCTCAGGGCCATGGCCTGTACCAGGTCCGAGTGCCCGGTGAGGATCGTGCGGGGGATCGTCCAGATCCTGACCTGGTGGTCGTTGCCGGCGCTGGCCAGTTGGGTGCCCCTGGGGTTGAAGGCCAGCCCCCATACATGTCCGGTGTGGCCCACCAGCGAGGCGAGCCCCCGGTAGTCCCTGGGGGAGGGCAGGTTGTAGAGCCCGACGGTGTTGCTGTCCCCGCCGAGGGCCATGAGCTTGCCGCTGTGGGAGAACGCCACCGCGTTGACGCCGTTCTCGCCGGTCGGGGAGTTGATCGCGGTCGGCTTGGCCGGATCCGTGATGTCCCACAATTGGGCCGCTCCTGAGTCCACGGCCGCGGCCAGGGTCCGGTTGTCGTGGTTGAAGGTGACCGTCTGGACGTAGGCGTCGGCCGGCGCGTCCGGGATGGTCGGCCTGCCGGCGGCCCGTGGATGCCGCGGGTCCGTCACGTGCCACAGCCGTACGGCCGCATGGCTCCCGCCGGCCGCCAGCAGCGTGCCGTCCGGGCTGAAGGCGACGTCGTTCACCGAGCCGTTGGCTCCGGCCCTGGTCAGCGGTGGCCCGAGGAGCTTCGGGGCACGGGGGTCGGAGACGTCCCACAGCCGGACCCGGCCGTCATCGCCTGCTGTCGCCAGGAGGCGCCCGTCGGGGCTGATCGCGAGGGCGTACTGCCCGCCGCCACCCGCATTGACCGGGCCACCCAGGGCGGTGGGGTGCCGGGGTCGCGGACGTCCCAACGGCGGAAGGTGCCGTCCTCGTCGGCGGCGGCGAGGAAGTGTCCGACAGCGCTGAAGTGCACGCCCCACACCGGCTTGTGGAAACCCCGCAGCGGATCGCCGAGCCTGCTCGGGCGGCCCGGGCCGGCGGTGTTCCACAGCCTGATCTCGCCCTTGCTGTCCCCGCTTGCCAGCACACGACCGTCGGGACTGAAGTCCACGGTGTTCACCTCGCCCCGGTGACCGGTCAGCACGGTGGACAGCGGTGTGTCCTCGTCACCGAGCAGACTGACCACGGTGGACTCGTTCGGCTGCATCCGTTGCGCCACCACGTCCAGCTGGGCGGCCAGAGAGGCGTCCGTCATACGCAGCTGATCGGCCTCGGCCCTGACCTCCCCGGCGATCGCGGTATTCCGTTCCTGCTGTGCCCTGTCGCTCTGCACCCGCGCGAAAACGCCCACCACCGCGAGGGCCACGGCCAGCGCACTCAGGACAGCGACAAGGCCCTGCCATATCCCGCGGACGCGCTGCCGGTGCCGTACCGAAGTGCTCAGGAACTCCGACGCGACCGGCCCGAGCCGGCCCGCGCCCTCGTCGTCATGCGCACCGCCACCCCCGGCCAGCGCCCGCGCCTCCTCCAGCCGCACCCCCCGGTACAGCAGCCCCGGATCGCGCCCCGCCTCCTCCCAGGCGGCCGCCGCGTCCTCCAACCGCTGCCGGGCCAGGTACCGGGCGCGGTGGTCCCGGATCCACTGGCGCAGGCGTGGCCAGGTGCGGAGGAGCACCTCGTGGGTGATGGTCACCGTGTCCTGCTCCCGGGTCAGCAGGCGTCCCCGGGTGAACTTCTCGACGACCTGCGCGGCCTCCTCGGGACGCGCGCACTGGCTCACGAGGTCGTCGTACCGCACCGGACACCGCGTGTCCGCGGCGCCCCGCTCGCCGAACTTGACCAGCCGCAGGAACAGGGACCGCGCGGTCTCCCGCGCCGGCGGATCCAACCGGTCGAACCAGCGGTCCGCCTCGGTGGCCACGCTGTGCGCGATACCGCCGGTCGCCTCGTAACCGTCCACGGTGAGGACACGGCCCGCGCGGCGCAGCCAGGTCGCCCGCAGGGCGTGGGCGAGCAGCGGGAGCCGTCCGATCTCGTAGGCGGGGTCGTCGTCGGATCCCTCCTCGGTCGTGCCCAGGTCGCGCAGCAGGACCTCCACCAGTCCAGGTTCGACGTCCAGCCCGACCGCGCGGGCGGGGTAGAGGATCGCCTCCCGTACGCCGGTCCGGGTCAGCGGTCCCATCATCACCTGGTTGCGTTCCACCGCGTCGAGGAGAGCGGGGTGGGCCGCGCACTGGGTGTAGAAGTCCGATCGCAGCCCGAAGACGACCAGGCCGGGTGGGGGTTCGCCGCTCGGACCGACCTCCGCGATGCCGAGGACCGCGTCGAGGAAGTCCCGGCGCTGCTGCTTGTCGGGGCACAGCGTGAACAGTTCCTCCAGCTGGTCGACGACCACGACGACCCGGCGTTCCCCGGGGCCCTTCGCCAGTGCCCGGCGCAGCTCGTCGGGCCGCAGGACGGGAGAGCCGTCCCGGCCGCTTTCCATGACCTCCCACAGATGGGCGCCGAGGGCCTCCATCGGATGGGACGTCGGCGTGAGCCACACGAGCGGCCAGCGTGCCGAACCCGGCAGCACGCCCCGCCTCAGCTCGGCCAGCAGTCCCGCCCTGAGCAGCGAGGACTTCCCCGCCCCGGAGGGCGCCACGACGACCAGCGCGCCGCCCGCCGCGAGGCAGCCGTCCAGCCGGACCAGCAGCTTGGCCACCACGGAGTCCCGGCCGAAGAACCACCGCGCCTGTTCGGTGGTGAACGCGGACAGACCGGGATACGGGCACTCGTCGGAGAGTGCGGCGTCGGGCACCCGGTGTGTGCGGCGCACCCCGGTCTCGTAGTGCACGTGCAGATCCCGCTCGGAGACGTACAGGTCCCGGCGAGCCTGGTAGATCCTGGCCCGGTCCGAGGCGCGCGCCTGCAGGCCGACCCGCTCACCGCGCGGCATCTCCTCGCTTCGGACGGAGGGTCCGCCGGAGCCGCGTGCCGGGGGCCCGCCGATGGGAGTCATGGCCCCTGGATGTGCTGATCACGCCCGGCCTGGTAGACCCGGCCTTGTCCGGAGGCCTCGGCGTGGAGCTCCTGGGTACCGGTGCGGATGCCGGTGTCGTGGTGCACGTGCGGGGTGATGTCCCGCTCGATCAGGCGGCGCAGGTCCTCCGCCAGCGCGCGGTTCTCCCCCAGCAGCTCGGCCACCCGGTCCGCCCAGACCGTGACCAGCTCCGACTCCGCGTCAGTGTCCTGTTCCCGGCGGGCCGTCACCGCGCGGTCCCTGGACTCCTCCAGTTCCGCGGCCACACGGTCGGCCTGCTGCGGGCGGATGCGACGCCACCAGCCGGCGAAGGCTGTCCGTACCTGTTCCCAGGCGTCGGTGGTCATCGCTCCCACCAAGGCCGTGGCCGCCGACATCACGATCGGGTCCATCGCCACCAACCCCGCAATACCTCTAATAGGACTAATGTACCCATTTTGGGGTAGGGTGTCGCGCCAACACGGTGGCGGCCAGGGCGCTTTGGTTGAACGGTGAAAGACAGGTTCAGGCCGGTCGCGGCGGCGGCGCGGTCGCGTGGGGGCGGCCGGGCCGGACCTCGGGCCGGGGTGACGTACAGGCGGCGCAGGCCGGTGACCCGTCAGAGGCGAGGCGGGTTTCGCCGGTGACCCCCTCACCGCAGGCCCCGGGTGACCCGGCCTCCAGGAAACGGTGTTCCGCCGTCAGTTCCCCGATGACTTGCTCGCGTTCGCCGCGGTGGGCCGGCGCCTCGTCCCAACTCGGGGAGGAGTACCGGTCCGAAGGTCACGGCGTCCCACCGCCGTTCGCCGTGACGCCGCCGAGTCGCGTACCGAACACGCACCCGGAACCGTGAACACGCACCCGAGGTCGTCGATCCGGCGTTCGCCCGGCCCTAGCATGCGCCTGTGGCACCGCTGCTCGCCGTGTGCGCCGGGTACTTCATGGTCATCCTGGACGTCACGATCATCAATGTCGCCGTGCCTGTGGTGGGCCGGGAGCTGGCGGCCTCGCTCACCGCCGTCCAGTGGATCACGGACGGCTACACCCTCGTGCTCGCCGGGTTCCTGATGACGGGCGGTGCGCTCGGCGACCGGCTGGGCAACCGGCGGGTCTTCTGCTCGGGCGTGGCGCTGTTCACGGGGGCATCGGTCCTGTGCGCGGGCGCGCCCAGCGCCCCGGCCCTCGTCGCCGCCCGGCTGGTGGAAGGGCTCGGCGCGGCACTGATCGTTCCCGGCTCGCTCGCCCTGCTCCAGGAGGCCTACCCCGAGCCGGCCGCGCGTTCGCGGGCCTTCGGGCTGTGGGGGTCGATGGCGGGGATCGCCGCCTCCGCCGGGCCCCTGCTGGGCGGGCTGCTGGTGTCCACCGTGGGCTGGCGGTGGGTGTTCCTCGTCAACGTGCCCGTCGGCGCGGCCTGCCTGATCCTGACGGCACGGTTCGTCGCCCCCTCGCCACGGCACCCGGACCGGGCCGTGGACTGGCCCGCCCAAGTCGCCGTGGTGGCGGCCGTCACCCTGCTGACAGCCGCCTTGAACGAGGCCGGACGGCGCGGCTGGTCCGACCCCGCCGTCCTCGCCGGACTGGGCCTGGCCGCCCTGGCCGTGGCCGGGTTCGCGCTGCGCGAGCGGCTCGCCCGGGCTCCGGCCCTCCCCCTGCGGCTGCTGCGCTCACCGGCGATGGGGGGAGCGGCCGTCGTAGGGCTCCTGTTCAACTTCGGCTTCTACGGCATGGTGTTCACCGCCAGCCTGTACTTCCAGCACGAGCGCGGCTTCAGCGCGCTGCGGACCGGGCTGGCGCTGTTCCCGGCCGTGGCGGTGACCATGTTCGCCTCCGTCCTGTCCGGGCGGCTGACCCGCCGTACCGGGGACCGGCCGCTGGTGGTGACCGGCATGCTCCTGAGCGCCCTCGGGCTGGCCGGGTGGGCCGCCGCCGGGGCGGATCCGGCCTACCCGCTGCTGGTGGCGCCCATGACGGCCGCCGGGTTCGGTACCTCCTTCGCCCTGACCGGCTCGACCGCCACGGTCATGGGCGCCGCACCGCGGGCGTACGCGGGAGCCGCCTCCGCCCTGTTCAACACCACCCGTCAGATCGGCAGCGCCACCGGCGTCGCACTCGGCGGCAGTCTGCTGGCGACCAGTACCGACTACGGCTCCGGGGTGCGCCTCGCCATGGCCGTCGGCGCCCTCGCCTACCTGATCGCGGCGGGGCTGGCGTGGTGGTGCGTGCCGGCCAGGGCGGCGCGGGCCGCCGCCCCGTGACGCGTGCGACGGCCGGCTCAGTGCGCGCGCAGACACTCGATCTCGTAATCCCCGCTCTCCTCGTCGATCGTCACCCCGTGCGTCTCGCTGCGGAAACCCGGGAAGTGGCGGTCGAAGGTCTCCAGGGCCGTGAGGTAGCGCAGGAGGGGGCCGTCGGGGGCGCCGGTGGACTCGCCCGGCATGAGGACCGGGATGCCGGGCGGGGTGACCGTGACCATCGCCGCCGCCACCCGGTGCGCCGCGTCGGCGATCCGCACCCGCTCGGTACCGCCCCGCACCAGGCGCTGGTAGCAGTGCTGGGGCGGGTGGACCGGCTCCGGCAGCTCCTGGAACGCGGTGTCCAGCAGCTCCACCAGGCGCGCCGAGCGGAGCTGCTCGTGCATCTGCCGGCACAGCTCGCGCAGGGTCAGGCCCGAGTAGCGTCGAGGGTGCGCGGCGACCGCCTCGGGAAGGACCCGGGCGAGCGG
This sequence comes from Streptomyces sp. NPDC004658, assembly GCF_040609555.1. Taxonomy (NCBI): domain Bacteria; kingdom Bacillati; phylum Actinomycetota; class Actinomycetes; order Kitasatosporales; family Streptomycetaceae; genus Streptomyces; species Streptomyces sp. NPDC004658. The sequence continues at coordinate 10,435 of NZ_JBEXKG010000070.1, read as the reverse complement.
GGCGTCGGCGTCGTACAGGGCCTTGAAGTCCATCAGGGCGTCCAGCAGCGTGCCCCACTTGCCCTTCGTGATGCCCATCGAGAACAGGATCAGCGTCGTGTAGCTGTCGGTCTTCTCGACCACGATGTTCCGGGTGGCGAGGTAGGCGGTCAGGACGCGCGCCGGGATGCCCTCCTCGGCCATCTCCCCGGTCGCGGTGATGCCGGGGCAGGTCAGCGTGACCTTGACCGGGTCCAGCATGCAGTGGCCCTCGGTCAGCCCGGGGAAGCCGTGCCAGGCGGCGCCCGGCTCCAGCAGCCAGCAGGACTGCTCCGTGCGCAGCAGCTCCGGCGGGGCCTCGTCGAAGGGCAGGCGTTCGCCGGTCGCCGGGTCGGTGACCTCCTCCGGCTGCCAGACGCCCAAGAACCACGGCGGCCGGTCCCCGGCGCTCTCCACCCGCCGGCGCAGCCGCACCATCTCCTGCCGGAAGCGGATCGCCTCCGTCACCGCCTCGTCCACCAGCCACTCGCCCTGCGGGCCGTCCATCATGGCCGTCGCCACGTCCAGCGAGGCGATCATCGGATAGAGCGGCGAGGTGGTGCCGTGCATCATCAGGGCCTCGTTGAACCGGTCGTGCTCCACCGGCGCCCGGGGCGCGGGCCGTACGTGCACCATCGCCGACTGGGACAGCGCGGCCAGCAGCTTGTGCGTGGACTGCGTCGCGAAGATCGTCGGCCGGTCCGGGCCCGGGAAGGCGTCCGCGTCCACCGACATGCCGTACCGGCCCCGGTACAGCGGATGGAAGCGGGCGTACGCGAACCACGCCTCGTCGAAGTGCACCCGGGGCGTGCTGGCCGCGAGCGCCCGCGCGGTCGGCACGGCCGCGTAACTCAGGCCGTCGTAGGTGGAGTTGGTGAACACCGCGTACTGCGGTTCGCGCGATGCGGCTCCCTCGGCCAGCGGGTGCCCGGCGATGCGGGCCGCGATCGACTCCGCCGCCAGTTCGGCCGGGGGCAGCGGTCCGGCGAGGTCGTACCCGTTGCGCGTGGGCACCAGGTAGACCGGCCGGGCGCCGGAGACCACCAGGCCGTGCAGCACCGACTTGTGGCAGTTGCGGTCCACCAGGGCCAGTTCGTCACGGGTGACGCTGAAGTGGCCCACCAGGCGGTTGCAGGTGGAGTCGCCGTGCAGGACGAAGTACGTGAGGTCGGAGCCGAAGACGCGGGCCGCGTTGCGCTCCGCCTCCCCGATCGGGCCGGTGTGCTCGAACAGCGAGCCCAGCTCCTCCACCGAGATCGACAGGTCGGAGCGGAGCAGCCGCTCGCCGAAGTAGTCGTGGAAGGCGCGCCCCGCCGGTGACTTGAGGAAGGCGACGCCACCGGAGTGGGCCGGGGTGTGCCAGGAGTACTCGTGGGCGTCGTCGAAGCGCCGCAGCGCCCGGAAGAACGGCGGCAGCACGTCCTCCCGGTAGGCGCGGGCGGCGCTGGTGATCCGGCCCGCGATGAACCCCGGGGTGTCCTCCAGCGGCCACACGTACCCGACGACGGTCTCCGACACCCACAGCGGCAGCTCCCGCACGCCCTCGTCGGCCATGACCAGGAACACCGGCAGGTCCCGGAACCGCCGCCCGATCCGGCGCAGTACGGCGGCCCCGCCCGGGGCGCCGTCCGCCGGGGCGAGCGCGGCGCCGGGACCGTCGCCGTGCCGCCGCACCGCGTCCCCGGGCAGGTCCCAGGCGACCACGGCCGCGGCGAGGCCCGCCTCGGTGCGCAGCACCGCCTCGGCGTCCTCCGCGCTGACCGCCCAGCGCACCTCGAAGCCGTCCGCCTCCACGGCGTCCCGGATCTTCCGCAACTGCTCGGCTCCGGCGCCCTCGGCCCGCGGATGCTGCGGCACCGCGACCAGGATCCTGCTGTCGGCCATCCCCTGCCCTCGCCTTCCCCGGCGGCCACCCGGCCACCACGCCGGAAAGTCTCCGGGCGGCCCGCCGGAGCCCCGGCAGCCCGCGACCGCAAACCACCGTGATGACGTAAAGCGGGGTTGCCGCGTTGACCTCCGCCGGGCCTAGGCGTTTCCTTCAGATCATCGGATCGTTGGTTGGTAAGACGCCTGCAAGCCACACGGCGGGACGCAACTACGCGGCCCCTCACCTATGTGCGCAGCCTGAATTCCGGGGGCGCGGGTGTGGCGCCCGGCCGGCAAGCCAGACGCCACACCCGCACACATCAAACCGACGAGGCCGACGGGGCCGACGAGGTGATCGCCCGGCCCAAGTGCCGGGCGAAGAAGCGGACCGCGCCATCGGCCTCGAACCGGGGCAAGTTTTTGTGCTTGCCCGAGTTCACGTGCAACGACTTCTCCTTGGAGGCGAACGCGTCGAACAACGCAAGACCCGCCTCGCGCTGGATGTGCTCGTCGTCCCACTGCAGGTCGAACTCGATCGGAACGGTGATCTGCTTCGCCTTCTCGGTCAGGACGTCGGGCCAGTGCCGGCCGAACACCGCGGCGGTGATCCTGGGCTCGATCGCCACGAACGGTATGCCGATCGCGGTCCCCATGTTGATGCCCCAGAAACCGACCGGCTCGTCGACGCCGATCTCCGAAGGTCCTGGAGGGCGTCCAGCGTCGCCCGGTACTCGGGCACGGCGAGCTTGCCCAGACAGTCGTTGCAGCGCACGACGATCGGACCTTCCGCCTCACCCGCCGCCCGCGCCCGGAACAGCTCGGCGACCTCCGCCTCGTCGTGCGCCGTGCGCGGTCGGTCGCCCTGACCGGGCGGTTCAAGCCTGCGGCAGCTCCCGGAGCAGGCGCTTGATCATGTTGCGCCCCTCGGTCACTTGCAGCCTCGGGTGCTCGAAGGCCAAAACGCCCACCTCGGCTATGCCGATCTGCACGCGAAGTGCCTGCGCAACGCCGGGGATCAGTTCCGGCTCACCGACCCAGGCGACTTGATCGAGCGCGAAGGAATGCAGTAGCTTGCCGGGTTTGCCCACTATGACCCCGCCGACCGAAAAAACGAGCAGCCGCTGGTCGGTCAGCGCGATGATGATCCGACCGGGCAGTTGGAGCGGCACATCCGGCGCCGCCGCCCGTCCGCGCGAGGTGATCGCGGCCATCGCGGCCGCACCGGCCGCCCCGGCGAGACCGGCCGCGCCACCGATCATCGTCGTGCGGACCCCGCCGATCCGGAAGGCCAGCACCCCGTAGAGCACCCGTTCACCAGGCAACTTCTCGTCCTTGAGCCTGAGTTCGACCTTCTCCGCCATCGTTCTTGCCACGGGATCACCTCCCCCTCGCTTGGTCAACGGAGCAAATCTACGGGCGTCAGGCCGACTGTCCGAACAACAGCCGATCGTGCGCGCCGCAATCGGGCCATCCGCCACGGCGACGTTCGGGGCCGACGCGGTGAACCCTTTCGTCGCCCGGCTGCCGCTTGCCGGAGAACTTCCGCAATCCTCGAAGCGATGTCTGCTGCAGCGGAACCGGCGGCGGCAGCACGACTCGCCCGCTACTGGGAAACGTTCCGGCAGGAGGACGACCCGGAGCGGTCCCCGGCCGTCGCCGCCCTCGACGCTGTTCTGCACGAGGGGCGCGCGGCCCGCATCCACGTCATCTACGACGGGCCCGCCACCGTCGGAGGTCGCCTCATGCCCGGCGTCCGGGAGCAGTTCTCCACCGTCATCCTCGCCCAGGTCGGCGCCGGCACCTGGCAGCGGCTCACCCCGATAGTCGACCCCGCCCCGAAGGGCAGCCCGCTTCCAGGCCGCGTCCAGTCGTCCAGGACGGCGGTGCCCATCCCGCTCAGGTGCCGCCGATGACCGACGCGATCGCGTCGATCACCTGCCGGTGATCGACGATCTGAAGGAAACCGCCTAGCCGAGGTACGCCGGTGACACCGCCGCCGAGCTGATCCGGTGGGAGGTTCCCGAGCCGTCCGCCGGGACCTCGTACAGGTCGGCGCCGTAGTCGCCGGGCAGCGCGTACACGAGGGTGCGGGTGTCCTTCCACACCGCCTGGTCGTCCACGCTGCGCGTCTCGGCCAGCGGGGTCTCGCGCATCGTCCGCAGGTCCAGCACGTACAGCCGCCAGGGCGCGTCCTTCGGCAGGCCCGCGACCCGCTTCTTGTACGCGACCCGGGTGCCGTCGGGCGACAGGGACGGGCACTCCACGTTGGCGTGCACCGTGGTGACCGTACGGCGGCGCAGGTCGCCGCGGACCAGGTACGTGCGCCCCTCGGTGGCCAACGTCGCGTAGAACGTGCGGTCGTCGGCCGCGAACGTCACCCCCCAGAAGTTGACGTCCGCCGCCCGGTACGGACGTCCGTCCTTGACGATCCGGAAGGCCTCCAGGGACGGGATCAGCGTCCCGCTGCGGGTGTCCACGACGGCCGCGCGCGTGGAGAAGTCGGTCCCGGCGTACGAGTCGCCGCCCACGAACGCGGTCCAGGCGGCGAAGTGCCCGGTGGGGGAGACCCGCGCGCGGGAGGGGATGCCCGGCACGTCGTAGCGGTCCACGGTCCGCAGGCGGGCGTCCAGGATCAGCGCGCGGTAGGTGTCCGAGACGGGCCCGTGGACGGCCTGGAGGCACACCCCGGTGCCCGAAGCGGCGTAGAAGCGCAGGCACTTGAGACCGGACGCGGTGCGCGGCGCGTCCGGGGCCGACGCCGGGACGCTGGTCAGCTCGTCGCGGTGCGGCCCCCACGCCATGTTCCTAAACACCAGCCGCCCCGGCTCGCGCAGTGTCACCGTCCCCGGTGTGACGCGGGGGCCGCCCGCCTGCGCGCGGTCACGGCGGTCCGCTCGCGCGGAGGCGTGCAGCACCGACGCCAGCCCGACCGCGGCCAGCACGCAGACGGCCGAGACCAGGACCAGGATGCGGGTGCGTACGGTCATGCGGGCACCGTTCCCTTCGGGCGCAGGGTGAGGGAGAACGCGGCGCACGCGGCGAGCGCGACCGCCGCGCCCGCCAGCGCCGCCCGGTCGCCCCACACCGTCCAGGCCGCGCCGAACAGCAGCGAGCAGGCGAACCGGGTCAGCGCCTGCCCGGTCTGTACGACGGCCAGCCCGGAGGAGCGCAGCCCTTCCGGCACGCTGTCGGAGGCGGCGGCCATCAGCACCCCGTCGGTGGCGGCGTAGAAGCCGCCGTGCAGGGCGAGCACGACGTACGGCAGGCCGGTGCCGTGCCAGGAGGTGAGCAGCAGCGCGTACACGACGAGCAGGGCGCCGTGGCCGGCCAGGAAGACCGTCCAGCGGCCCACCCGGTCCGCGAGCCGGCCGAGCGGCACCGCGAGCAGCAGGAAGGCGGCGGCCGTGCCCAGGGGCAGCAGCGCGAACCAGCGGTCGGGGACGCCGAGGCGGCGCTGGAGCAGCAGATAGACGAAGGAGTCGCTGACGGTGGCGAGGCCCAGCAGCAGCGCGCACAGGGTGATCCGGCGCAGATCACGGCCGCGCAGCAGGGCGAGGGCCGCCCGGACCGTGGGCCGTTCGGCCGGGACCGCGTCACCCCGCGCGCCCGGCACGAAGAGCACGAGCACGAGGACGCCCAGCACGGCGACGCAGAAGCTGACGGTGAACACCGCGTCGTACCCGTCGACGGTGGCCCGCAGGATCAGGAACGCCACCAGCGGCCCGAGCAGGGCCCCGGCCGTGTCCATCGCCCGGTGCACCCCGAAGGCCCGCCCGCGCGTCTCGGGCGTGCTGGCCAGTGAGATCAGCGCGTCCCGGGGTGCCGTGCGCAGCCCCTTGCCGGTCCGGTCGGCGGCGAGCACGAGGCCGATGGGGGTCAGCGCGTGCGCCACCAGCAGCAGCGGCTTGCACACGGCCGAGATGCCGTACCCCAGCCCGGCGACCCACTTGTGCCGTCCGCCGCCCCGGTCGGCGAAGTGCCCGCCCACCAGGCGCACCAGCGCCGAGAACCCGTTGTAGATGCCGTCGAGCAGCCCGAACCCCAGCGGTGACAGACCCAGTCCGGTCACCAGGTACAACGGCAGCACCGCCGTCACCATCTCCGACGAGACGTCGGTGACCAGGCTCACCGTCCCCAGCGCGAGCACGGTCGGCGCGAGGGCCGCACGGCGCCGCCCGGCCGAAGGCCGGACGGCACCCTGAGCGGACGTACTCGCACGGCTGTCCGCTACGTACACGTCAGGACGCCCAGATCCCGGTGATGTCCTGGGCGGAGGCCGCGTTGCCCGCGTGCGTGGTCAGGCCCTGGGTGTCCTCCAGGGTGCGCAGCAGGTCGTAGTGGTTGTACGTGGTCGAGGAGCTGGACCCGGCGGCGACGGGCTGCCCGTAGAACACGGTCGGGATCTTGTTCCCGCTGAGCCGGTTGTCCTCGTCGAAGGTGACGACGAGCAGACTGTTGTGGGTCTTGGCCCAGGTCGCGTACGCGCCCAGGTTGTTCTTCAGCCAGGTGTCACCGGTGGACACCGAGCAGTCGTGCATGTCGCTGCACAGGTTCGGGACGACGAACGACATCTGAGGGAGCGTCGAGTAGTCCGTCGGGAACTGGGCGAACGTCTTCGCGGTCGAGGTCGGCACGTTGCTGAACCCGAACCAGGGGTTGTGCTTGCGGGCGTAGGTGCCGCTGCTGCACGTCGTGGAGCCCTGGCTGGGCAGCGTCTCGTTGTAGCTGGCCCAGGTGCGGCCGGCGGCGATCAGCTCGGACGCGAGGTTGCGCGCCGAGGAGAACCCCGGCGTGTAGCAGCTGTCGTCGGTGATCCCCTGCGTCGAACCGGAGAACAGGGCGAAGTAGTTGGGCTGGCTGGGGTGGGTCTCGGCGTAGGACTGGGTCAGGTTGGCACCCCCCGCCTTCAGCGAGTTGATGTACGGCGCGCTGGAGGAGCCGATGACCTGGCTGTAGGCATGGTTCTCGAAGACCACGACGACCACGTGGTCCGGGCTGGGCACGGCGCCCGCGGCATGCGCGGACCCCTCGCCGAGCCCGGTCCACAGCCCGACCGCGGCTGCGGCGAGGGCCGCGGCGGACGCCACGACGGCGCGGGCACGGCGATACGCCGAACGGGCAGAACTGCCGGACACATCAACCTCCGGGTAAGGATGGGCGGCTGGCGGTGCGGACAGAGCATGGTCACGCCAACAAGCCCCTGGCCCACGCCGGCCAACCTGACGGGTGAAAACCCGATGAACGCCGGGTACTCGCGCCCGCATGGCGGACATCCTCATCGGCACCTGCGGCTGGACCGACCCGGCGCTGCTCAGGAGCGGCTGGTACCCACCCGGCAACCGGGACGCCGAGAAACGGTTACGCCACTACGCCACCCGCTTCCCCCTCGTCGAGGCGGACTCCCCGTACTACGCGCTGCCGACCGCGCGCACCACCACCCTCTGGGCCGAACGCACGCCCCCCGGCTTCCGTTTCGACGTCAAGGCGTTCTCCCTCCTCACCGGCCACCGCACCCGCCCCGCCGGCCTCCCGCCGGACCTGCGCGACCACCCCCGCGACGAGGCCCTGCGCACGGAGATCTGGGCCCGCTACGCCGAAGCGGTGACGCCCCTGCGCGACGCGGGCCGCCTGGGCACCCTCCTCTTCCAGTACCCGCCCTCCCTCACCCCCGGCCCGGAGGCCGAGGCCTTCATCCGCACGGCCCGCGAACGCGCCCGGGACTGGCCGTTCGCCGTGGAGTTCCGCGATCCCGCCTGGTGGCACCCCGACCGCGCGGACCGTACGGCGGCGTTCCTCAGGGACCTGAACGCGACAGCGGTGGCCACGGACACCCCCGACGCCCCGCCCCCCGCCCCCGTCACCACCCCCCACCTGCACCTGATCCGCTTCCACGGCCGCAGCCCGCACTGGGGAAAGGGCACGAAGGAGGACCGCTTCCGCCACACCTACACCGAGCAGGAACTCTCCGCCTGGCTGCCCCGAATCCGGCAGGCCGCCGCCCACGCCGGGGAACTGCACATCCTCTTCAACAACTGCTGCGGAGACGCGGCCCCGCGGGCGGCCCAGACCCTGCACGACCTGCTGGCGACGGAACTCCCACACCAACAACGCCGACCGGTCCCGAACCCGCGCACGGCGTGACGGCCCGCACCCGCGCACGGCGGCAAGGGGACGTGTCGGGTGGTGTCCGCCCGCAGCGGCCGGCGAAAACCCCGGCACCCCACGAGCGACAGTCCGCCGGACCGAGGACGGACACCACCCGGCGCGGCCCCGACCCCCACCCCACGCCAGGCGCGACCCGAGCCACGAACCACCCGCAGGGGCCGCCGCAGGCAGCGCCGACCACCGCCCGCCACCCGGCGCGTCCGCCGACCCCCCCCGCGCGTCCGCCGCCCGGCCCCCGGCGCGACCACCGGACGGCACACCCGCGCAACCACCGACCGGCACCCCGTGCAAACCACCGACCGGCACCCCGTGCAAACCACCGACCGGCACCCCGTGCAAACCACCGACCGGCACACCCGTGCAAACCACCGACCGGCACACCCGTGCAAACCACCGACCGGCACACCCGTGCAAACCACCGACCGGCACACCCGCGCAAACCACCGACCGGCACCCCGCCCGACCGCCGGACGGCACCCCGCCCCCTCCGGTTAGGCTCTGGCCAGGACGACAGAAGATCCGAGGGGAGACCACGGACATGACGCCGGGGCGCAGAAGCAGCACCTTCACCCGTCTGCTGCGGCACGGCTTCACCGACCCGTCCGCCGCGGAACGCCTCCTCGACGGCCCCGAACTGGCCCCCGTCCGCAACGACCCCGTCCTCCTCGAAGCCCTCGGCGCCACCGCCGACCCCGACCTCGCCCTGGACGGCCTGGTACGCCTCCTGGAGGCCCAGCCCACCCCCACCGCCCACCAGGAACTGCTGGACACCCTCATCGCGGCCAAGCCCCTCCGCGACCGCCTGCTCGGCATCCTCGGCGCCTCCGCCGCCCTCGCCGACCACCTCGCCCGCCACCCCGGCGACTGGCAGGCCCTCGTCACCTACGAGCCGCACGACCTCCACCCGGGCGTCGCGGAGTTCGAGCGCGGCCTGGCGGAGGCCACCGACCCGGTCTCGCTCCGCGTGGCCTACCGCCGCTGCCTGCTCTCCATCGCCGCCCGGGACGTCTGCGGCACCACGGACGTCGCCGAGGCCGCCGCGGAACTCGCCGACCTCGCCACCGCCACCCTCCGCGCGGCCCTGTCCCTCGCCGAACGCGCGGCCCCCGAGGACGCCGCCGCCTGCCGCCTCGCGGTGATCGCGATGGGCAAGTGCGGCGGCCACGAGCTGAACTACGTCTCCGACGTGGACGTGATCTTCGTGGCGGAACCGGCCGAGGGCACCCCCGAGCCCCAGGCGCTGAAGGCCGCGACGAAACTCGCCTCGCACCTGATGCGGATCTGCTCCGAGACCACCGTCGAGGGCTCCATCTGGCCGGTGGACGCCAACCTCCGCCCCGAGGGCCGCAACGGCCCCCTCGTGCGGACCCTCAGCAGCCACCTCGCCTACTACCAGCGCTGGGCGAAGACCTGGGAGTTCCAGGCCCTGCTCAAGGCCCGCCCGGTGGCCGGCGACGCGGCGCTCGGCCAGGCGTACGTCGACGCCCTCGACCCCCTCGTGTGGAAGGCGGCGGACCGCGAGAACTTCGTGGCGGACGTGCAGAAGATGCGCCGCCGCGTGGTGGAGAACATCCCCGCGGCGGAGATCGACCGCGAACTCAAGCTGGGCCCCGGCGGCCTGCGCGACGTGGAGTTCGCCGTGCAGCTCCTCCAGCTGGTGCACGGCCGCACCGACCCCGCCCTGCGCAGCGGCACCACCCTGGACGCCCTGGAGGCCCTCGCCGCGGGCGGCTACGTCGGCCGGGAGGACGCCGCCCGCCTGGACGAGGCGTACCGCTTCCTGCGCTCCATGGAGCACCGCATCCAGCTGTACCGCCTGCGCCGCACCCACCTCGTCCCCGAGGCCGAGCCGGACCTGCGCCGCCTCGGGCGTTCCCTGGGCCTGCGCGCCGACCCGGTGGCCGAGCTGAACCGCGAGTGGAAGCGGCACACCGGCGTCGTACGGCGGCTGCACGAGAAGCTCTTCTACCGCCCGCTGCTCGACGCGGTCGCCCAACTCGCGCCCGGCGAGGCCCGGCTGCGCCCGGAGGCGGCCCGCGAACGCCTGGTGGCGCTCGGCTACGCCGACCCGGCCGCCGCCCTGCGCCACCTGGAGGCCCTGGCCTCCGGCGTGTCCCGCAAGGCGGCGATCCAGCGCACCCTGCTGCCGGTGCTCCTCGGCTGGTTCGCCGACTCCGCCGACCCGGACGCGGGACTGCTGAACTTCCGCAAGGTCTCCGACGCGCTCGGCAAGACCCCCTGGTACCTGCGCCTGCTGCGCGACGAGGGCGCGGCGGCCGAGAACCTGGCCCGCGTCCTGTCGGCGGGCCGCCTCGCCCCGGACCTGCTGATGCGCGCCCCCGAGGCGGTGGCCCTGCTGGGCGACGGCAGCGGAGGGGGCCCCGCG
>NZ_JBEXKG010000069.1:0-38770 GCF_040609555.1 Streptomyces sp. NPDC004658 | reverse complement strand
CTGGCCGAGGCCTTCCCGCCGGCCGGACCGGGCGAGAACGGCCGTACGGCGGAGGCGATGTGCGCGCGGCTGGACGCCGCCGCGCACGCCGTCCCCGGGCTGCTGCCCTTCGTTCCGGGCCTGCGGGCCGCGTTCGCGGCGCTCGCCACGTGCGACACCGGGCCGCCCGCCCAGCGCATCCACGGCGACCTGCACCTCGGACAGGTGCTGCGGGCCGGCCGCGACTGGTTCGTCATCGACTTCGAGGGCGAGCCGTCCCGGCCGCTCGCCGAGCGGCGGGCCCCGCAGTCCCCGGTGCGGGACGTCGCCGGGATGCTGCGCTCCTTCGACTACGCGGCCCGGCAGCGCCGCCCCTGGCGACCCGAGTGGGCGCGCCGCTGCCGGGAGGCGTTCTGCGCGGGCTACGCGGCCCGCGCCGGCTGGGACCCACGCAAGAAGCACGCGCTGCTGCGCGCGCACGAGACGGACAGGGCGGTCTACGAGGTGCTGTACGAGGCGAGACACCGGCCCGACTGGCTGCCGGTACCGATGGCGGCGATCAAACGGCTCGCCGTGTGGGGAGGCTGACCATGGCACTGAAGGACACCACGCGCCCCGAGGCCGCCGGGCCCACACCGCCGGCCGTGGCCCTGGACCCCGCGGACCGCGGCCGGCTGCTGGCCGGCGCGCACCACGATCCGCACGCCCTGCTGGGCGCCCACCCGGTGCCGGGCGGCACGCTGTTCCGGGCGCTGCGCCCGAACGCCCGGGCGGTGAGCGTCGTGATCGACGGCACGCCCACCGAGCTGCGGTCGGAGGGCGACGGCCTGTTCGCCGCGGTCCTGCCCTGCGCGGAGGTCCCGTCGTACACGCTGCTGGTGGCGTACGACGACGCCGAGCAGGAGGTGCACGACCCGTACCGCTTCCTGCCCGCCCTCGGTGAGCTGGACCTGCATCTGATCCGGGAGGGCCGGCACGAGCAGCTGTGGCGGGCGCTCGGGGCCGAGCCGATGGTCCACCAGGGCGTGGCCGGCACCCGCTTCACCGTGTGGGCGCCGAACGCCCAGGGGGTGCGGGTGGCCGGGGACTTCACGTACTGGGACGGCACGCAGTACCCCATGCGGTCGCTCGGCGCGTCCGGGGTGTGGGAGCTGTTCCTGCCCGGGATCGGGGAGGGCACCCGGTACAAGTTCGAGATCACCTCCCGGTACGGGCACCGCTTCCTGAAGGCGGACCCGATGGCGCGGGGCACGGAGGTGCCGCCGGACACGGCGTCGGTCGTGACGTCCTCGCACTACGAGTGGGGCGACGCGGAGTGGATGGCGCACCGCGGTGACACCCCCGTGCACCAGGCGCCGTTCTCGGTCTACGAGGTGCACCTGCCGTCCTGGCGGCCGGGGCTGACCTACCGGCAGCTCGCCGAGGAACTCCCGCCGTACGTCAAGGAGATGGGCTTCACGCACGTGGAGCTGATGCCGGTGGCCGGGTACCCGTTCAGCGGGTCCTGGGGCTACCAGGTGACCTCCTACTACGCGCCGACGCCCCGGCTCGGCTCGCCGGACGACTTCCGGTACTTCGTGGACGCCTGTCACCGGGCCGGCCTGGGCGTGATCATGGACTGGGTGCCGGCGCACTTCCCCAAGGACGACTGGGCGCTGGCCCGGTTCGACGGGGACCCGCTCTACGAACCCGGGAACGCGCTGCGTGCGGAGCACCCCGACTGGGGGACGTACGAGTTCGACTACGGCCGCACCGAGGTGCGCAACTTCCTCGTCGCGAACGCGGTGTACTGGTGCGAGGAGTTTCACATCGACGGGCTGCGCGTCGACGCCGTCGCCTCCATGCTCTACCTGGACTACTCGCGGGACTCCGGGCAGTGGGAGCCCAACGTGTTCGGCGGCCGGGAGGACCTGGACGCCGTGGCCTTCCTCCAGGAGATGAACGCCACCGTGTACCGGCGCTGCCCGGGCGTGGTGACCATCGCCGAGGAGTCCACCGCGTGGGACGGGGTGACCCGGCCCACGGACAGCGGCGGGCTCGGCTTCGGGCTGAAGTGGAACATGGGCTGGATGCACGACTCGCTGGAGTACATCCAGAAGGAGCCCGTCCACCGCAAGTACCACCACAACGAGATGACCTTCTCGATGGTGTACGCCTACAGCGAGAACTACGTCCTGCCCATCTCCCACGACGAGGTGGTGCACGGCAAGCAGGCGCTGGTGTCGAAGATGCCCGGCGACTGGTGGCAGCGGCGCGCCAACCACCGGGCCTACCTCGGCTTCATGTGGGCGCACCCGGGCAAACAGCTGTTGTTCATGGGGCAGGAGTTCGCCCAGGGAGCCGAGTGGTCGCACACCCACGGCCCCGAGTGGTGGCTGCTCTCCGACGACTACCACTCCGCCGGCGACCACCGGGGCGTACAGGCCCTGGTGCGGGACCTGAACACGGTGTACCGGGCGACGCCGGCGCTGTGGCAGCGGGACACCGACCCGGGCGGCTTCCGGTGGGTGCTGTGCGACGCGGCGGACGACAACGTGCTGGCGTTCCTGCGCTTCGCCGCCGACGGCGGCCCGCTGCTGGCGGTGTCGAACTTCTCCCCGGTCGTCCGGCACGACTACCGCCTGTGGGTCCCCGACGGGTTCCCCGCCTGGCGCGAGGAGCTGAACACCGACGACACCCGGTACGGCGGCAGCGGTGTCGGCACCGAGGGGCCCGTCAAGCCCAAGGAGGGGTTCCTGAGGCTGACGCTGCCCCCGCTCGCCACCGTCTGGCTGACGCCCGAGGGCTGAAAGCCGCAGGTGTCGGCGGCTGTGCGCGGGGCAGTCGGGGTCGTACAGACAGCGACTGCCCCTCGTGGCACGGACAGAAGGGCGGCACCCAGGTGCGCACCGTCGGAGTGGAGGAGGAACTCCTTCTGGTCGATCCGGACAGCGGCGACCCGAAGGCACTGGCGGCGGCCGTCCTCGCACGGGCCGCCAAGGACGATCCCGGACAGGACGTCTTCGAGAAGGAGCTGTTCGGGCAGATGCTGGAGTTCGCCACGCATCCGCAGTCGGACATGGCGGCTCTCGGCGACGAGATCGTCCGCTGCCGCAAGGAGGCGGCCGGGCACGCCGGGCAGATCGGCTGCGGGGTCGCCGCCCTGGCCACCTCTCCGCTGCCGGTCAGTCCCGCCCTCAGCGTGAACGACCGGTACCAGTGGCTGGCCGAGCGGTTCGGGATACCGACCTGGGAGCAGCTGGTCTGCGGCTGCCACGTCCATGTGTCGGTGGAGTCCGACGAGGAGGGCGTCGCCGTCCTCGACCGGCTCCGTCCGTGGCTGCCGGTGCTGCGGGCGATCAGCGCGAACTCCCCGTTCTGGCAGGGCCGGAACACCGGCTACGCCAGCTACCGCAGCCGGGTGTGGAACCGGTGGCCGTCGGCCGGGCCGACCGAGCCGTTCGGGACGGCCGAGGGGTACCACCGCAGGGTGTCCGACATGGTGGCCACCGGGGTGATCCTCGACGAGGCCATGGCCTACTTCGACGCACGGCTGTCGGCCCGCTACCCGACGGTGGAGGTCCGGGTGGCGGACGTGTGCCTGTGCGCGGAGACCGCCGTGCTGATCGCGACGCTCTGCCGTGCCCTCGTGGAGACGACCGCCCGGGAGTGGCGGGCGGGCCGCCCGGCGCCCGACCCCGGCGTGAGCCTGCTCCGGCTGGCCGACTGGCAGGCCGCCCGGTTCGGGCTGGAGGAGGATCTGCTCGACCCGGTGACCATGCGCCCCCGGCGCGCGCCCCAGGTGCTGCGCTCCCTGCTGGAGTACACGGGGGACGCGCTCACCGAGAGCGGCGACGCGGCCCGTGCCGAGCGCGCCGTCGAGGAGCTGCTGCGCACGGGCAACGGCGCACGGGAGCAGCGCCGGCTGCTGGAGCACACCGGCAGCCTGCGCGACGTCGTCACCGAGTGCGTGCGACGGACCCAGGGCTGAGCGAGCCGGTCAGAGGATCAGCACCAGGGCGTACACCAGGAAGAAGGCCGCGATCAGCACGACCAGCAGCAGGATCAGGGTCAGCGGTGCCTTGGCCCAGCCCCTGCGCTGGACGTGCGGCTCGCGGGGGCCGGCCTCGGGCATGCTGCTCTCGGCCGGCGGGGTCTCACCGGGCGGAACTCCCCCACCTGGTTCCAGACCGGTCGTGCGCTCGGGTTCCGGATCGGGGTTCACATGACTCATGTCTCCCGAGTCCCCAGGACACGCCCACATCATCAGCCGATCACGACTTCCCCGTTCCCGTCACCGAACGCGCTTGCCTGGGCTACATTCGAGCACCGCCGACACCGAGCCGATCGGCGGAGTGAACTCCGTACACCAGGAGCAGCGCATGCGGAACGTCGCCCTCGCTCCCGCCCTCGCCCCTCCGCTCACCGGCGGCCTCGCGGACAGCGTGTTCGCCATGGCGGAGCGGAATCCGACGCTGCCGGTCCTCGCGCGCCGGGCCGGTCCCGCCGCCGGATGGCAGGAGGTGACGGCGGTCGAGCTGCGGGACGAGGTGGTCGACCTGGCGAAGGGCCTGATCGCCGCCGGTGTCTCGCCCGGCCACCGGGTGGCCCTGATGGCCCGCACCCGCTACGAGTGGACGGTGCTCGCCCACGCGCTGTGGGCGGTGGGCGCCGAGATCGTGCCGGTCCATCCGGCTTCCTCCCGGGACCAGGTGGAGTGGATCCTGCGGGACGCGGGCTGTGTGGCCGTGGTCGTGGAGGACGAGCAGGGCGTCATGACCGTCGGCACCGTGTGCACCCGGCTGCCGCGGCTGCGGCACGTCTGGCAGCTCGACGCGAGCGCCCTGCCGGACCTCGTGGAGCGGGGCACGGCCGTCCCGTACACCACGGTGGAGTCGCTGCGCCGGATCGTGCTGCCGGACTCCACGGCCGCTATCGTCTACACCTCCGGCACCTCGGGGCGCCCGATGGGCTGCGCGCTCAGCCACCGCGGTCTGGCCTACCCCTGCGACACGCTGCTGGCCGGCTGGGCGCACACCGCCGCGCCCCCGGGCGAGCAGCCGTCCGTGCTGGCGTTCCTGCCGTTCTCGCACGTCTACGGCATCATGATCATGCTGATGTGCGTGCGCGGCGGGATCCTGATGGCGCACGAGCCGGAGCTGACCGGGACGGCGCTGGCGTCGGCCCTGAGCACGTTCCGGCCGACGTACCTGTACGGCGTGCCGTCGATGTTCGAGAAGCTCTACAAGACGTTTCTGCGCACCGCCCAACAGGCGGGCCGCGGCGCCCTGTTCGAGCGGGCCGCGCAGACCGCGCGGGACTTCGCCGCGGCCGAGGAGCGCCGGCGGCTGGGCACCGGGCCGGGCCCCGGTCTGGAACTGAAGCTGCAGCACGCCCTGTACGAGCGGACGGTCTACCGCAGGCTGCGGGCCGCGCTCGGCGGCAGGGTGGTGCGCGGCACCTCCGGCGGCAACGCGCTCCACCGCGAACTGTGCCTGTTCTACGAGGGCATCGGCGTGTACATCCACGACGGGTACGGACTCACGGAGGCCTCCGGCGGGATCACCATGCAGCCGCTCGGCCGGGAGAAGTCCGGGACCGTGGGGCTGCCGCTGCCCGGCACCGAGATCCAGGTCGCCGACGACGGGGAGATCCTGGTGCGCGGTCCGTCGGTGTTCCAGGGCTACGTCAGCGACGAGCAGGCCACCCGGGCCGCGCTGCGCGGCGGCTGGCTGGCCACCGGGGACATCGGGCGGCTGGACTCCGAGGGCTATCTGACGATCACCGGGCGCAAGAAGGACATCATCGTCACCAGCGGCGGCAAGAGCGTGGCCCCGGCCCTGCTGGAGCAGCGGCTGCGGATGCATCCGCTGGTCCACCAGGCGGTGGTGATCGGCGACGACCGGCCCTGCGTCGGTGCCCTGATCACCCTGGACCCGGAGTTCCTCGCGCACTGGCGGGCCGCCCTGGCGCTGCCGGGCGACGCCCAGGGCCGGGAGACCCGGGAGGAGAACGCGCTGCGGGAGGAGATCGCGCGGGCGGTGGCCTCCGCCAACAGTGCCGTGTCCCGCGCGGAGTCCATCAGGGTCTACCGTGTCCTCCAGGAACCGTTCGCCCCGGACAACGGGCTGCTGACGCCGTCCATGAAGCTGCGCCGGGACGCCGTCGTGCGGCACTACGCGGCCGAGATCGACGCGATGTACCAGGCGCGTTCCCGGTCGCGGCCGGGTCCGCCGGAGCCGGCCGAGTGGGACGAACCGGACGACGTCTTCCGCTGACGAGGACCGCGGAAGGTACGGCGTACGGGCGGCGGGTGCGAGGGGAGACGGATAGCCTGCGCGGCTGGGGGGAACCCGCAGCGCATCGAGAGATCAGCAGAGATCAGCAACGACGACCGTTCCGGTCGGAAAAAGGGGCCGAGCCGCCCCCTTCCGGGCCGGGACCGGGGAATGCGAGATGGTGACGGAGCCGCGCTGGGACGACACACCACCCTCGGAGGAGAGGTACGAGCGTACGTTCTCCTTCCCCGGTGAGCTGCGCAACGTCACGGGCGCGCGGCTCGCGGCGGAGGAGTTCCTGTGCGCCCTCGCCCGGGACGCACCGCCGGGCGCGCACGAGTACTGGGACGACATCCTGCTGGTCGTGACCGAACTGGCCGCGAACGCGATCCAGTACGCGCCCGGTCCGTTCGACCTGCGGATGCGCCGCACGTTCGACGGGGTGCACGTGACGATGCGGGACACGAGCACCACGAAGCCGGAGCCGAGGCCGTTCCACCCGCGTACGGGCGGTGGCGGCATCGGCTGGCACCTGGTGCACACACTGTGCACCCAGGTCAGTGTCGTGGTGCACGACCGCGGCAAGGACATCCACGCGTTCCTGCCCTGGTGACGGGTGTTCGACGTGTAGGTGTGCGCCAGCCGGTTACTCCACGTCCCAGTGGGGGCATGCTGGTCCCCACGCGTTCGTCTGCCTGCCGCGGCCAGCTGGCGGAACGGCTGGAGGCACGGTGGGATCGAGTTGGCGCAGAGCGATCCGGGGCATGCGAACGGCGACGAGTCGGAACCGCCCGGAGCCGCAGAAAGGGATGAACACCGTGACACGACCCAGGATCCTGGTGGTTGGCGCAGGCTTCGCCGGAGTCGACTGCGTCCGCCGCCTGGAGCGGAAACTCGGCCCCGACGAGGCCGACGTCACGCTGGTGACGCCATTCGCCTACCAGCTCTACCTGCCGCTGCTGCCCCAGGTCGCCTCCGGCGTGCTGACGCCGCAGTCGATCGCCCTGTCCTTGCGCCGCAGCAAGAAGTACCGCACCCGGATCATCCCGGGCGGCGCGATCGGGGTGGACCTGAAGGCCAAGGTGTGCGTCGTCCGCACCATCACCGACAAGATCGTCAACGAGCGCTACGACTACATCGTGCTGGCACCGGGCAGCGTGACCCGCACCTTCGACATCCCGGGCCTGACCGAGCACGCCTTCGGGATGAAGACCCTCGCCGAGGCCGCCTACATCCGCGACCACGTCATCTCGCAGCTCGACCTGGCGGACGCCAGCGACGATCCCGCCGAACGGGCCGCGCGGCTGCAGTTCGTGGTGGTCGGCGGCGGCTACGCGGGCACCGAGACCGCGGCCTGTCTGCAGCGGCTGACGCACGCGGCCGTGCAGCGCTATCCGCGGCTGGACCCGGGCCTGATCAAGTGGCACCTGATCGACATCGCGCCCAAGCTGATGCCCGAGCTGGGCGACAAGCTCGGCCGCAGCGCGCAGGAGATCCTCAAGCGACGCGGCATCGAGGTCTCGCTGGGCGTGTCGATCGACAAGGCCGGCCCGGAGGAGGTGACCTTCACCGACGGCCGGGTGGTGCCGACGCACACCCTGATCTGGACGGCCGGGGTGGTCGCCAGCCCGCTCATCGCCACGCTCGGCGCGGAGACGGTCAAGGGCCGGCTGGCGGTCACCCCCGAGATGTGCCTGCCGGGCCACGACGGGGTGTTCGCGCTCGGCGACTCGGCGGCCGTGCCGGACCTGGCCAAGGGCCAGGAGGGCGCGGTCTGCCCGCCCACCGCCCAGCACGCCATGCGGCAGGGCAGGAAGGTCGCCGACAACGTCATCGCGGCGCTGCGCGGACAGCCCATGCAGCCGTACGTCCACAAGGACCTGGGCCTCGTCGTCGACCTCGGCGGCAAGGACGCGGTGTCCAAGCCGCTGGGGATCGAGCTGCGCGGGGTGCCCGCCCAGGCGGTCGCCCGCGGCTACCACTGGGCGGCGCTGCGCACCAACGTCGCCAAGACCCGGGTGATGACCAACTGGCTGCTGAACGCGGTCGCCGGCGACGACTTCGTCCGCACCGGCTTCCAGGCCCGCAAGCCCGCCCGGCTGAAGGACTTCGAGTACACCGACTCCTACCTGTCACCGGAAGAGGTCCGGGCCCGGGTGGAGGCCGCGGGCATCGACCACCCGTGAGGTGACGCGGATCACAGGAGACCGCCGATCGGTTCCCCGCCGACCGGCGGTCTTCTCACGTGAACGCACACATCGCACGGAGGGGACCCCCGCATGACCGAGAGGACCGTCAAGGGACCGGCCAGCTACTTCCCGTCGATCGAGAAGAAGTACGGCCGCCCGATCGGCGAGTGGCAGGAGCTGATCCGCTCCTCGCCGCTGACGAAGCACATGGAGCTGGTCGGCTGGCTCAAGTCCGAGCACGGCATGGGCCACGGGCATGCCAACGCGCTGGTGGCCGCCACCCTCGCCGGAGAGAGGTGAGCCGGGGCCGCGTGCGATGCTGGGTCGGAGATCGATTTCCGGCACGGGAGAGAGCGCGGCGGCGTGAGGGCAGTGGCACGGTCGGGACGGGTACGGATGTGGGACCGGCTCGCGGCGTCGGACCCCGGGCTGCT
This sequence comes from Streptomyces sp. NPDC004658, assembly GCF_040609555.1. Classification (NCBI taxonomy): domain Bacteria; kingdom Bacillati; phylum Actinomycetota; class Actinomycetes; order Kitasatosporales; family Streptomycetaceae; genus Streptomyces; species Streptomyces sp. NPDC004658. Next base: position 29,911 of record NZ_JBEXKG010000069.1, on the reverse strand, counting down.
CCGCCTGACCGCGGGACTGCGCACGGTCACCGCCATCGCCCTCACCCTCGCCGTCCTCGCCGCGCTGCACGTCCCGGTGCCCCAGCTGGTCGCCGGGGCGATCGCGGCGATGGTCGCCACCTTCGCCATCCGGGAGAAGCAGCGCGCGCGGCAGGCCGTGACGCTGGCGGCCGGCCTGCCGGTGGCACTGGCCTCGGTGTCGCTGGGCGCGGTGCTCAACCAGCGGGTCGTCGCCGGCGACCTGTTCTTCGTCGTCCTCATCTTCTGCGCCGTCTACGGCCGCCGGTTCGGTGACCGGGGCACGGCACTGGGGCTGATCGGCTTCCAGGTCTACTTCCTGTCGCTGTTCGTGGGCGCGACGACGTCCGTGCTGCCCCAGCTCTACGGCGTCATCTGCGTGGCGTTCGCGTGCAGCGCCGCCGCGCGGTTCGTACTGCTGCCGCAGACCCCGGCGGGCACCCTGGACCGCCTGCGGCGGGCCTTCCGCGCCCGGCTGGCCCAGCTGCTCGCCACCCAGGCCGAGTTGCTGGACGCCGGTCCCGACGAGGCCGAGAAGGTGCTCGCGGACCTGCGCACCGGCACCGCGCGACTGCACGAGACGGCGTTGCTGATCCAGGGCCGGCTGGAGGACGGCACCTCGGACCCGGCGGTGGCCCGGCTGCTCCAGCGCCGGATCGCGGACGCGGAGATCGCCGCCGAGCGGCTCGGCCTGCTGCTGCTCACCGCGCGCAGCGCGCAGCGGACCGACACCCTCACCCTGCATCTTCCGGGCGCCCCGCTGCCCTCCGGTGGCGAGTCGCCGGTGCGGGACGAGGCGACGGCCGTGCTGCGCCGGGATCTGCAGGCCCTGCGGCTGCTGATGCTGCGGCCGGCCGGGGAGGCGTCCGGGACGGCGCTCGCCCAGGTGCGCAACCGGCTGCTCGGCTACCGCGAGGAGGAGAACCTGCCCCAGGCCTCCCCGGCCGTGCAGGACGTCTTCCGCGGCCTCGGTGAGGCCGCCCGGGCCGCCCTGGGCCTGCGGGTCGCCCTGGACGGGCCGCAGGACGAGTCCGACGACACGCCGGCGACCGCCCGCTCACGCGAGGAGCTGGACGCCGAGGACGCAGCGATCGAGATCAGCGAGGAGAGCGAGAGGCGGGAGCCGGAGCCGACCGGGCTGCAACGGCCCACCACCCGGGCCGCCGTCCAGGTCGCCGTGGGCTCCTCGCTGGCCATCGTCGGCGGTGAGCTGCTGTCCGCCCAGCGCTGGTACTGGGCGGTGCTGACGTGCTGGATCGTCTTCCTGAACACCGCTTCCACCGGCGAGATCCTGGTGAAGGGCTACCGGCGGCTGCTGGGCACGGTGCTCGGAGTGGTGGCCGGCATCGGGCTCGCCGCCCTGGTGGGGCAGCACACGTGGACGGCGTTCGCGCTGGTGCTGCTGTTCATCTTCGCGATGTTCTACACCGCGCCCCTGTCCTACACGCTGATGTCGTTCTTCGTGACGGCCATGCTGGGCCTGCTGTACACCCTGCTGCACACCTACAGCATGTCGGTGCTGCTGCTGCGGATTGAGGAGACGGCGCTCGGGGCGGCCTGCGGGGTGATCGCGGCGGCCGTGGTGCTGCCGGTCCACACCGACCGCCGTACCAACGAGCTGCTGGTCGCGGTGCTGGACCGGCTCGCCGAGGTCACGCGCGGCGCCGTCGACCAGCTCAGTGGCGGGGCGGGCGGCGACCTGGTGGAGCAGGCACGCGAGCTGGACCAGGCGCTGGCCGACCTGCGCGCGGCCACGCAGCCGCTCACGCATCCGATCACCCCGCTGCGGTCGCGCCGGAACACGGCCCGCTACGTGGTGGCGCTGCTGGAGACCTGCGCGTACCACGGGCGGTCCCTCGCGGCCACGGCCGAGCTGCTGCCGACACATCCGGCGATCGCGGCGGACCCCCGGCTGCGCGGGGCGTGCGGGCGGATCGTGCACAACATCGAGGCGATCGCCGCGCACGCCGCTGACCCGAAGTCCCCGGCGCGGATCGAGACCGGCCCCAGCATCGCGTCGATGCTGGAGCCGGGCACCCTGCGCACCCCGCGCTACGGCCGCGTGACCGACCGGGTGCTGCGCCATCTGCAACGGCTGGACGAGGCCGTCTCCGGCCTGGCCCGGCCGCTGGGCCTGGCCGGCGGGCCGGCCCAGCCGCGGAAGTGACCGCTCACCGCGGGTCGGCGCCGGGGCGGCGGCTGCCCAGCACCTCGTCGCGGACGCGGGCGCAGCTGCGGCTGATCAGCCGGGAGACGTGCATCTGGGAGATGCCGAGCCGGTCAGCGATGCGGCTCTGGGTCATGTCCTCGAAGAAACGCATGTAGAGAATGGCCCGCTCCCGCTCGGGCAGCCGGCGCAGCCCCTCCTTGGCGGCCTCGCGGTCGACCACGACGTCGTAGGAGGTGTCCGTGGCACCGAGGGTGTCGGCGAGGCTGTAGCCGTCGTCGCCGCTGGAGAGTTCGGCGTCCAGCGACAGGGTGCTGAAGCTCTCCAGAGCCTCCATGCCGGCGGTCACGTCCTCCTCGCTGAGCCCGGTGTGGGCGGCGATGTCGGCGACGGTGGGTTCGGGGCTGCCGGGGTTCTGGGTGAGTTCCCTGCGGGCCACCCGCACCCGGTTGCGCAGTTCCTGCACCCGGCGCGGCACCCTGAGGGCCCACATCCGGTCGCGGAAGTGCCGCTTGACCTCGCCGGTGATGGTCGGCACGGCGTAGCTCTCGAAGGCCCCGCGCGAGGGGTCGAAACGGTCGATGGCCTTCACCAGGCCCAAGGCGGCCACCTGGCGCAGGTCCTCGACGGACTCCCCCCGGTCGCGGAACCGGCCGGCGATCCGGTGGGCCATGGGAAGCCAGGCGGTGACGAGTTCGTCGCGTACGGCGTCCCGCTCGGGTCCGTCCTCCAGCTCCGCCAGCCGGACGAACAGCTCCGCGGTGTCCGGAGCGTCGTCGTGGCTGCGCCGGGTGGGCGCCGCGGCGGCGCCGGCGGTGTCGCCGGTGGCGGTCGTGCCGGGACGGCTTGTCGACATGTCGGTCAGCATGCGGAATCGCTCCTGAACGTGGTTTCAGGGCACACGACCGGAACTTGCGGTTCCGGGTCCTCGCCCGAACGGTGGTGTCAGGGTTCGCCGCGGGTGAGCCACCGGGCCGCCGGAAGGGGGCCCTGGCAGCGGGACTGTCCCCGCGGGGCGCGCGCCTCCGGTCCGAAGCACGAGAATCCGTCTGCCCCTCGCCCCCACGCGCAAACGCGGAGAACGGAACTTCCCGGACCGCTTCAGCGCAGCGGTACGACGGCCGTGATGCACTTGCCGCCGCGGGGCAGCTCCGCGACCCGGACGTCCCGGGCCAGTCGGCACACGATGGGCCAGCCACGGCCGCCGGGGCGGGCATGGCCGGGCTCGTCGCCGGCCGGATCGGCGACCGGCAGGTCGTCGCTGTTGTCGCTCACCGAGACCCGGACGCCACCACCGTCGACCTCGACGTCGAAGCCGGTGACGCCGCCTCCGTGCAGCAGCGCGTTGGTGGTCAGTTCCGAGGCCACCAGCAAGGCGTCCTGCACGGCCTCGACAGGGCACGGCAGGTCGCGGTCCCGGCACCGCTGCGTCATGACGCGCTCCACCGTTCTGCGGGCCTCGGCCGGCCGGCACGGCACCGCCCCGCGCGTCTCCGGCAGGGGGGCGGTGGAACTGGTCCAGTGTTTGTCGAGCATCCCTTCCTCCCTGAGCGGTGCCCGGATTACGGGGTTCTCTCCTTCTTTCGGCTGACCCGTCGCGGCACTGTCAAACACCCTCGGTACCCGTGTCATCACGGCGGACCGAGCGGGTACCCGCGGGGCATGACCGATGTGGTGGACGCGGACGAGTTGTTGCGGCGGATCCGGCGGGGCCAGGAGCGTGCGGCCGCCGAGGAGCGGGCCTGGCGGGAGCGGGCGAGAAGCCTCTCGGCGACGGATCCCGAGGGCGCGCGGGAGGCGGCGGACCGGGCCCGGGCGTTCGAGGCGGTCCTGCGGGTGCTGGAGGAGATCGTCCGGCCGGGCGGGGGCCCGGTGCGGACGGAAGGAGTGAAACAGGTCACCTGACCCGCTTCCCGGTTACCCAAAAGTACGGGAGATGGTTTATGGTTCATCCATAAGTGACGCGGGAGCGGCGCGGAACGGTCGTTCCCCGCTCCTCGGGTCACCGCATACGGCCCTGGCTGGTTTCCCCCGTCCAGCCAGGGCTTTTTGCTGCCCCGAGCGCGACACGCGGACGCGGGTCCGCGTCCTCGACGTGCTCCGGGCGGTCACAGCGGCTGAAATGGGCTTGAGAGCACAGCACCCGACCCGCAGCCGCCGCCGGCGAGGAGCCATGCGCCATGACCAAAGCGATCAAACTGCTGACCGCCCTCCCCCAGGCGCAGCGCGAGCGCCTGATGGAGCTGGCGAAGGAGGTGTCCTTCCCGGAGGACACCCGCATCTTCGAGGCCGGCGGCACCGCCGACCGGTTCTGGGTGATCCGCTCGGGCGCGGTCCACCTCGACCAGCAGGTCACCTCACGCCAGCGGGTCACCGTGGCCACACTCGGCGCGGGCGACATGCTCGGCTGGTCCTGGCTGTTCCCGCCGTACCAGTGGGACTTCGGCGCGGTCGCCTTCAGCAACGTACGGGCCTACGAGTTCGACGGGCCGTCGGTGCTCGGGCTGTGCGTGGAGGATCCGCTGCTCGGGCTCTCGCTGGTGCGGACGGTGGCCGAGATCCTCGCCCACCGGCTGGAGACGACCCGGGGGAAGCTGATGGAGCAGTACGCGATCCGGCGGCGCAGCAGCCCGATCTAGACCGTCGGGCCCCCGACGGTCCGGGCCCTCAGGTCCGGTAGCGGCGCAGGGCCGGGACGGCGGCGGCCAGGGCCAGCATCACCACGACGACCAGGACCCCGCCGCCCGCCACGGCGGCCCGCGGGCCGAACGCCGAACCGGCGGTGCCGTGCAGCACGTCCGCCAGGCGCGGCCCGCCCGCGACGACCACGGTGAACACCCCCTGCATCCGGCCGCGCATCTCGTCCGTCGCCGCGGACAGCAGGATGGCGCCGCGGAACACCATCGAGACCATGTCGGCCACACCGGCCAGGGCGAGGAAGGCGACGGCGACCCAGAGGTTCGCGCTGAGCCCGAACCCGGCGACCGCCACACCCCAGCCGACGACCGCCCCGATGACCATCCAGCCGTGCCGGCGGGCCCGCGAGAAGACGCCGGAGAACAGGCCGCCGAGCACCGCGCCGACCGGGATGCCGGCAAACAGCACACCGAGCGCGAAGCCCTCGCCGTAGGAGCCGTACGTGTGCGCGGCCAGTTCCGGGAACAGGGCGCGGGGCATGCCGAACACCATGGCGACGATGTCCGCGAGGAAGGACAGCAGCAGCACCTTGTGCCGGGATATGTAGTGGAAGCCCGCCGCTATCTCGCGCAGTCCCGCACGGCGGGCGGCGGCGCCGAGCGGCGGCAGCGCGGGCAGCCGGAAGACGGCCCACACCGTCACGCACAGCGCCAGAGCGTCGATCAGGTACAGCTCGGGCAGCCCGACGACCGGGATGAGCACGCCGGCGAGCAGCGGGCCGGCCACCAGGCCGGTCTGCATCACCGTCGAGCCGAGGGCGTTGGCGGCAGGCAGCTGCTCCGCGGGGACCAGCCGGGCGATGGAGGCGGTGCGGGCGGGCGAGTTGAGCCCGAAGAAGGCCTGTTGCAGGGCGAGCAGGACCATGAGGACGACGACCGAGTCCAGGCCGGTCACGGCCTGCGCCCAGAACAGCAGCGAGGTCGCCGCGATACCGATGTTGGTGACCAGCAGCAGCCTGCGCCGGTCCACGGTGTCGGCGACGGCGCCGCCCCACAGCGCGAAGGCCACCATGGGGACGAGGCCCGCCAGGCTCGCGTAGCCGACCCAGGCCGAGGAGTGGGTGATGTCGTAGATCTGCTTGGGGACGGCGACGGCGGTGAGCTGGCTGCCGACGGCGGTGACGATCGTCGACGACCACAGGCGCCGGTAGGCGGGGATGCGCAACGGGCGGGTGTCCATCGCCCAGCGGCGCCAGCCGCGCCGGGGTGGGTCGCCGGCCGCCGGCGCGTCGGTGCCGGGCCGGTCCGCCGTCCGGCTCTCGGGCCGGCCGGTGTCGGTGCTGCTGCTCTCGCTCGTGTCCACGGAAGTCCTGGTTGCTCGTTACACCTTTTCTCTTCGAGAGCCTAACGGTCCCGGGAACTCGCGTGCGCGACGAACGGGTTCGTCTCAACTCCCGGCGACCAGCGTCGCGCCGAGGACCAGCATGGTGAGGGCGACCAGGCCGTCCAGAACCCGCCAGGCGCCCGGCCGGGCCAGGAACCGGCCGAGCAGCCGGGCGCCGAAGCCGAGCGCGGCGAACCAGCACAGGCTGGCGAGCGCGGCGCCGAGGCCGAACGTCCAGCGCAGCGGGCCCCGGTCGGCGGCCAGGGAGCCCAGCAGGAACACCGTGTCCAGGTAGACGTGCGGGTTGAGCCAGGTCATCGCCAGGCAGGTGAGCACGGCTCGGCGGCGCGAGCCGGCCGCCTCGCCCTCCGCGCGCAGCCCGGTGCCGGGCCGGAGCACCCGGCGGGCGGCCAGGGCGCCGTAGCAGAGGAGGAACACACCGCCGACGATCCCGATCGCCCGCAGGGCGCCGGGCCAGGCGACCACGACCGCGCCGACCCCGCCGACGCCGAACGCGATGAGCACCGCGTCGGACAGGGCGCAGATGCCGACGACGGCGAGGACGGCGTCGCGGCGCACCCCCTGCCGCAGGACGAAGGCGTTCTGGGCACCGATGGCGACGATCAGGGAGAGGCCGGTGCCGAATCCGGCGGCCGCGGCGGTCAGGGCGTGGTTCATGCGTCGACGCTAGGAAACGCCGGGTGACAAGTACAGCTAAGGATTCTTAACTACCATTAGAGAATGTGATGGCGGAGCTTCCTCTGGAGCAGGTGCGGACGCTGCTGGCCGTGGTGGACGAAGGCACCTTCGACGCCGCCGCCGCGGCCCTGCACGTGACGCCGTCGGCGGTCAGCCAGCGGGTCAAGGCCCTCGAACGGCGCACCGGCCGGGTGCTGCTCCAGCGCACCAAACCGGTACGGCCCACGGAGTCCGGCGCGGTGCTCGTGCGGTTCGCCCGGCAGCTCGCCCGGCTGGAGCGGGACGCCTGGGGGGAGCTGGGACTGCACGGCACCGCGGAGCCGACGCGGGTGTCGGTCGCGGTGAACGCGGACTCGCTGGCGACCTGGTTCCTGCCGGCCCTGAGCCGGGCGGCGGGCCTCTGCTACGAACTGCACCGGGAGGACGAGGACCACACGGCGGCGCTGCTGCGCGAGGGACTGGTGATGGCGGCGGTGACCTCCTCGCCCGACCCGGTGCCCGGCTGCACGGTCCGTCCGCTCGGCCGGATGCGGTATCTGCCGGTGGCCGCCCCCGAGTTCACCGCGGCCCATCTCGACGGGCGGTCCCTGCCGGAGGCGCTGTCCCGGGCACCCGTCGTGGTCTTCGACCGCAAGGACGACTTCCAGGACGCGTTCGCCCGCCGGCTCGGCCGCGCGTCCGCCGGCCCGTTCCGGCACCATGTGCCCACCTCGGAGGGGTTCCTGGACGCGGTCGCCGCAGGACTCGGCTGGGGCATGGTCCCGGAGGTCCAGGCCGGCCCGCTGCTCGACCGGGGGCGGCTGGTCGAGCTCGCTCCCGGCGCGTGGATGGACGTCACGCTGTACTGGCAGCAGTGGAAGCTCGACTCCCCCGCGCTGGCGTCCCTGGCCGAGGCGGTGGCGACGACGGCGGCGGAGGCGCTGCGCGGCTGAGCCGCGGCACCCCGAGCCGGCGCCGCGGAGGAGGACGGGCCGGCGCGGTCGGCCGGTGTGAACTCCTCGGCCCCGGTGCGCCGTCGGGCGGTCCGGAGTCCACCGGGCCCCGCTGCCCGGCCAGTTGACCGCGTACGGCCCCGCCGGACGGGCGCCGCCCGGGGGGAGCGCCGCACACTCGTCACCGGTCTCCGCCCGTTGTGCCGTTTCACGCCCTCCCGACCGGTCACCCGAGAACGGACGACTTCGATCCGAACCAGGAGATTCCGATGGAGAACTGGCGCGAGCATGCCGAGTGCCGCCACGAGGACCCCGATCTGTTCTTCCCGATCGGCACCACCGGACCCGCGCAGGTGCAGGCGCAGCAGGCCAAGGCGGTGTGCGGGCGCTGCCCCGTCCGGGAGCAGTGCCTGGACTGGGCACTGGACACGGGCCAGAGCATCGGGGTCTGGGGCGGTACGACGGAGCTGGAACGCCGGGCGCTGCGCCGCCGCGCCCGCTCCCGGCAGCGCTCCGGCTGACCCGCGGCCGGCGGGAGGGGCGGGAGGGGCCCTCAGCGGCCACCCCGGCGCAGGGTCCCCCACTCCCGCTCCTGCCGGGCCACCTCGTCCCGGGCCGCGTCGATCACCTCGTCGGCGATCCAGCACAGCGGCTCGACGTCGGCCACCAGCGGCTCGTTGTCAGGGCCCCGGCCCGCCTCCCTGCCCCGCAGGACCCAGGGGCGCACGCCGGGGCCCTTGTCGTGCGGCAGGTGCGCGTAGTCGTAGAGCCGGCGCGCCACCCACAGCTCCACGGACCGGTCCTCCCACCAGTGCTCCACGTCGAGCGGGTTGGCGGACAGCCCGGGCATGGGGACGCCGGTCAGTTCGTCGGTGCTGGAGGCTTTGTCGAGGTCGGGGCCCGGCCCTTTGGACCAGCGCACGTAAAGACCCTGGTGCCGTGCCACCAGGCGGGCCACTTCGGCCAGCGTGGACATGACCGGCAGGTCGTCCGGTCCGCTCATGGCATGACCTCCCTCTGCCCCCTCGTGCTGCGTCTGCGCGACCGGAGTACCCCCGGCGCGCGCCCGAAATCGGATCTCACCGCTCCGCTCTCGGGGCTCGCCGCCCGCTCTCAGGGCTCGTCGCCGGGCGGCGGCGCGGCCGGCAGGCGCAGCGTGAACACCGTTCCCGCCCCCGGCTCGCTCGCGACCCCGGCCGTACCGCCGTGGGCGGCCACGAGGTGACGGACGATCGGCAGGCCGAGCCCGCTGCCACCGGTACGGCGGCTGCGGGACTTCTCCGCGCGCCAGAACCGCTCGAAGACGTGCGGCAGGTCCTCGGCCGCGATGCCCGAGCCGGTGTCGGTGACCGTGAGTACGGCCTCCTCGCCGTCCCGGCGGGCGGCGAGCGTGACGGTGCCGTCGGCGGGGGTGTGCCGCAGCGCGTTGGAGACCAGGTTCCCGAGGGCCTGCCGCATCCGCACCGGGTCGGCGTCCAGCCAGGCGGCGGCGTCGGCCTCGGTGCGCAGGGCGACCCCGGCGGCGTCGGCGGCGACGCGGTGGGCGGCGGCGACCTGGTCGAGCAGGTCACGGGCGCGCAGCGGCTCCCGGTGCACGCGCAGGGTGCCGGCGTCGGCCGCGGCCAGGTCCTGGAGGTCGTCGATGATCCGCTGGAGGACGAGCGCCTCCTCGTGCAGCGAGTCCAGCAGCGCGGGGTCGGGGGCGACGACACCGTCCCGGACGACCTCCAGCCAGCCCCGGATGTTGGTGAGCGGGCTGCGCAGCTCGTGCGCGATGTCGCTGACCATGGCCTTGCGCTGCGCCTCCAGGCGGGCACGGCGCTCGGTGAGGTCGTTGAAGGCCTCGGCGAGGATGCCGGTCTCGTCACGGGTGGTCACCGGCACGCGCACGTGCAGCTCGGGCGGCTGCTGCGCGGCGAGCGTGAGCGCGCGCAGCGGCCGTACCAGCCGGACGGCGACGACGGCGGTCACGGCGACGGTGACGGCGAGGACCAGACCGGCCACGCCGACCACCTTGGCCTTGTTGGCCGGTGACATGTCGAAGCGGGCCGGGTTCTGGTCGCCGATGCCGAGGAACAGCTCGGCCACCGGGGCGACGTAGGGCTGGAGTTGGGTGCGGCGGGCGCTCTGCACACAGCGCTGGGCGATCCGCGCGGCCTCGCCGGTGCCGAGCTTGGCGTACTTGCCGACCAGGTAGCCGCCGCCGAAGGGGTCCTTGCCGCTGGGGTCGAAGGTGAGGAACAGCCGTCCGCCGAGGTCGATCCCGTCCTTGCTCAGGCAGGGCCGGATCAGGTCGGACAGAGCGTCCAGGGCCTTCTGCTCGGTGGCGGTGGGGGTGTTGAGCCGGCCGTCCTCGCACACGTCGGCGCCGTAGGCGGTGGGATCGGCGCCGTCCGGCAGGGTGACCACCGGCCGGCCGCTCTCGGTCCGTTCGACGGCGGCCTGGAGGCCGTAGCGTTCGAAGCACTGTCGGCGTCGCGCGGCCAGCGTGTCCAGCTTGGCGCGTTCCGCGGCCGGCAGCAGGTAGGGGCCCACCACGCGCGGGTCGATGCCGCTGAGCTGGGCGCCGGTCTCGGTGTAGGTGTCGGTGCGCAGGGGGTCGACGGTGGCGGCGGGCCGGGGCGGCAGCGGGGTGCCGCGGGGCGCGGAGTCGGCGACCGGGGTGCGGTCGGCGGTGGTGAGGGCGATCCGGCGGCCGGTGCGGGCGGCCAGCTCCCGCAGGGTGGGCCGGATCCCCGACCAGTCGGAGTGGGTGGCGGCGTAGCCGCTGAGCTGGGCGAGGATGCGGTTGTCGGCGGCGAGGTCCTGCCCCTGCTCCTCCTTCAGGGCGCTGGTGGTGGTGGTCACGGCGAGCCAGGCGGTGGCCGCCACGGAGCAGACGGCGATGAGCGCGGAGACGAACAGCAGCCGGACGACCAGCCGTTTGCGCAGCGGGATCCGGCGCCTCATCGCCGGGTGCCGCTCAGCTTGTAGCCGACGCCGAACACGGTCAGCAGCCGCGTCGGCCGCCGCGGGTCGGCCTCGATCTTGCGGCGCAGGTTCATGATGTGCACGTCGACGGCCCGCTCGGTGGAGGCCCGGTCGAAGCCGCGGGTGCAGTGCAGCAGTTGCCGCCGGGTGAACACCCGCTCCGGCTCGCCCGCCATGGCCAGCAGGATCTGGAACTCGGCCGGTGTGCACTCCACCGGCGCGCCGTCGCAGCGCACCTCGTGCCGTACCGGGTCGACGCTGATCCCGGCGGCCCTCACGACCGGGTCGTCGTCCCGGGCACCGACGCCGCGCCCGCTGCGCCTGAGGACCGTGCGGATGCGGGCCATCAGCTCGCGCGGGCTGTAGGGCTTGGTCAGGTAGTCGTCGGCGCCGGCGTCGAGGCCGAGCAGTACGTCGTCCTCGGCGGAGCGGGCGGTGAGCATGACCACCGGGATGTCCGGCTGTTCGGGTCCCGCGCGCAGCGCCCGGCACACGCCGAAGCCGTCGAGGACCGGGAGCATCAGGTCCAGGACGACGAGGTCGGGCCGCAGGCGGCGGGCGGCGTCGAGCGCCGCCGCGCCGTCGTGCACGACCGTGGCGGTGTGGCCCTCGGCCAGCAGGGAGCGGCGGAGCAGTTCGGCCTGTTTCTCGTCGTCCTCGGCGACCAGCACATGTGCGCACACGAGTTCGGATCCTAAGCGGCTCAGTGCGCGAGCCAGTCGGCGTACCCCATGACGACGACCGGGTGCCGGCCGGGGTCGAGGGTGCGCAGGAGGTCCTTCATGTGCGCCTTGGCGACGCTGACGCAGCCGTGGGTGGGTCCGCCGTGGTCGACGTGCAGCCAGACTCCCCCGCCGCGTGCCGCGCCGAGGGGACGGGTCCAGTCCAGGGGCGAGGTGCCGGGCTTGCGGTTGTAGTCGATGGCGACGACGTAGTCGAACGAGCCTTCCAGGGGTTCGCCCTCGAAACCGGTGCCGGGCGAGTGGAATCCGCTGGAGCGGTGGTACGGGAGCTTGCTGCCGGGGTCCGCGAGCAGGCCGCCCGCGTCGGAGAGGGTGTAGACGCCGAGCGGGGAGCGCAGGTCGCCGAGCGTGTGGTGGGCGCTCCAGCCGCGCAGGGCGTTGTGGGCGGGCCAGGCGGGTCCGGCCTGCCAGCCGGCGGGGGTGCGCTGGTGCAGGACGACGGTGCAGAGCGGTGAATTCTCGCCGCGTCCGGTGACGACGACGGCCTGGGTGCAGCGCGCGGGTATCGCCGCGGTCCGTTCGGGCCCGAGGCCGGGTATGCCGCGCGGCGGCGTGGCGGTGCCGGGGGCGGGTGCCGGCGGTGTGGTGGTGCCGGGGGTGGGTGCCGGTGCCGGACGGCGGGGCGAGGTCCGGCGTTCGGTCGCCTCGGCTCCGCCGCCGCAGCCCGTGAGCAGCAGCGGGGAGGCGAGGAGAGCGACGGCGGTTCTGCGTCGGATCATGAGCCGATCTTCACCGGCACTTGTTTGGAACCGGTGAGCGTCGGGCGTGCCGGAGGGGGAACGGGCCGGGGTTCAGGGGCGGTCGGGCTTGCCCGGCGTGTACAGCCAGGTGTGCAGGAGCGCGTCCAACCGCTTCCCGGAAGTCTTCTCGGCGAGCCGGACGAACTGTGCCGTGGTCCCGTGCCCGCCGCGGTGCCCGGTCGCCCAGGCGCGCAGGATCCGGAAGAAGTCCCGGTCCCCGACGGCCCGGCGCAGCTCGTGCAGGGCCATGGCACCGCGGGCGTAGACGGGGGAGCCGAAGATGTTCTCACCGCTGCCCGGGTCGCCGGGCGGGTAGGCCCACAACCCGTCGCTCGCGGGGCGGGCGTAGAGGGAGTCGAAGGCCTGCTGGGCGCTCCGGCCGCCGTGCTGCTCGTCGTAGAGCCACTCGGCGTAGGTGGCGAAGCCCTCGTTGAGCCAGATGTCCTTCCAAACGGTGAGGGTGACGGAGTCGCCGAACCACTGATGGGCGCTCTCGTGGACGAGGGTGTCGAGGTCGGGTGCGGAGTCGTAGAGCGGCCGGGTCTGGGTCTCCAGGGCGTAGCCGACGTCCGGGGCGTGGTCGACGATGGCTCCGGCGGCCCGGAACGGGTACGGCCCGAACAGCCTGCTCTCCCACTCCAGCACGGAGGGCAGCTTCTTCAGCACGGGCGCCGCGGCGCGGGCCTCGCGGGCGTCCACGGCGTTGAACACCTGGACGCCGTCGCGGGTGGTGGAGCGCTCGACCTGGAACTTCCCTATGGTCGCGGTCGCCAGGTAGGCGGCCATGGGCTGGGTCTCGCGCCAGCGGAAGGTCGTCTCGCCGTGGGCGGTGCGCTGTCCGAGCAGGACGCCGTTGGCGACGGCGGTGCGCCCCTCGGGCACGGTGATGGTGAAGTCGTACGACGCCTTGTCCCGGGGGTGGCCGTTGGCCGGGAACCACGTCATCGCGCCCTGCGGCTCGCCGGCGACGAACGCGCCGTCGTCGGTGGGGATCCAGCCGTCCGCGGCGCCGTCGGGGTCGGTGACCGGCTTCGGGGTGCCCTGGTAGGCGACCGTGACGCGGAACTCCTGCCCGGCGCGCAGGGCGTGGCGCGGGGTGACGACGAGTTCCTGGCCGTCGCGCCGGTGGGCCGCCGCCGTGCGGTCGACGGTGACGGCGGTGACGTGCAGGCCCTTGAGGTCGAGGTCGAAGCGGGTGAGCCGCTCGGTGGCGCGGGCGGTGAGCACGGCGGTGGCGTGCAGACGGCGTGCGGAGGTGTCGTAACGCAGCGTCAGGTCGTAGTGGCGGACGTCGTAGCCGCCGTTGCCGCTGAGCGGGAAGTACGGGTCGCCCGCGCCGGGCGCTCCGGTGGTGGGCGGGGCCGTGGGTCCGGCGGCGCCGAGGAGGGCGGCCACGGCGACGGGGACGGTGGCGAGGACGGCGGTACGGCGTCGGGCGGGCTGTCTGCGGGGTGGCGTCACATGCGCTCCTCGAAGTGGCCGGTGATCGACTGGCCGTCAGAGTAGGCGCCGCGCGGGCCCCGTTTCCCCCTTGTTCCGGTCAAGTCGTGCCGCGTCGCCGCCGGGTGGGCGGGACACGGCGCAGTACGCTCGCACGACCGTCCACGACCCGAGAGGGGCCCGACCGTGAGCGTGCGTGTGCGCCGGATCTACGAACCGCCCGAGCCCGACGACGGCCTGCGTGTCCTGGTCGACCGGCTGTGGCCGCGCGGTCTCGCCAAGGACGCGGCGCGGGTGGACGAGTGGCCGAAGGAGCTCACCCCCTCGAGCGAGCTGCGCACGTGGTACCACGGCGGGGGCTCCTACGAGGAGTTCAGGAGCCGGTACGAGCAGGAGCTGGAAGCCCCCGGGGCCGCCGAACTGCTGGACCGCCTCAGGGAGTCGGCCCGCAAGGGCAGGGTGACCCTCCTCACCGCGTCGAAGAAGACCGAGGAGAGCCACGCCCACGTCCTCGCGGAGCTGCTGAAGGGCTGAGGTCAGCCGGTGTGCCGGGCCGCGTGCCGGCCCGCCGCGCGGCCCGAGAACAGGCAGCCGCCGAGGAAGGTGCCCTCCAGGGCGTTGTAGCCGTGGACACCGCCGCCGCCGAACCCGGCGACCTCGCCGGCCGCGTACAGCCCCTCGATCGGCGTGCCGTCGCCGCCGAGCGCCCGGGAGTCGAGGTCAGTCTGGATGCCGCCGAGGGTCTTGCGGGTCAGCACGTGCATGCGGACCCCGATGAGGGGCCCCGCGGCCGGGTCGAGGAGGCGGTGCGGGGTGGCGACGCGGCCGAGCCGGTCGCCGATGTAGCGGCGGGCGTTGCGGATGCCCTGGACCTGGGCGTCCTTGCTGTAGGGGTTGGCGATCTGCAGGTCGCGGGCCTCGATCTGGCGGCGCACCTCGGCGGCGTCCAGCAGCGGCTTGCCGGTCAGGGCGTTCATCTTCTCGACCAGGCGCTCCAGGTTCCCGGCGGTGACGAAGTCGGCGCCGTGGTCGAGGAAGGCCCGGACGGGTGCGGGGGCGCCCTTGCCGAGCAGCCGGTCGCGCAGCACGGCCTTGCGGTCCTTGGCGGTGATGTCGGGGTTCTGCTCGGAGCCGGAGAGCGCGAACTCCTTCTCGATGATCTTCCGGGTGAGGATGAACCAGGAGTGGTCGTACCCGGCGATGTCCTCGGTGGTGCGCAGGTACCTGAGGGTGCTGAGGGTGTCGTAGCCGGGCAGGCAGGGGTCGGGCAGCCGGCGGCCGAGGGCGTCGAGCCAGACGGAGGACGGGCCGGGCAGGATGCGGATGCCGTGGCCGGGCCATATCGGGTCCCAGTTGCGCAGGCCCTCGGTGTAGTGCCACATGCGGTCGCGGTTCACGAGGCGTACGCCGGCCTCGGCGCTGATGTCGAGCATGCGGCCGTCGACGTAGGCGGGGACACCGGTGACCATCTCGGCGGGCGGTGTCCCGAGCCGCTCGGGCCAGTGGCGGCGGACGGTGTCGTGGTCGGCGCCGATGCCGCCGGTGGTGACGACGACGGCCTGCGCGGTGAGTTCGAAGTCACCCGCGCGGTCGCGGTTGGAGGCGACGCCGCGCGGGGAGTCGTCCGGGGCGAGGACGGTGCCGCGCACACCGCGCGCCGTGCCGCCCTCGATGACCAGCTCGTCCACCCGGTGCCGGTGGTGGAAGGTCAGCAGCCCGTCGCCGGCGGCCTGCCGGGCGTAGCGCACGAACGGCTCGACCACGCCGGTGCCGGTGCCCCAGGCGATGTGGAAGCGGGGCACGGAGTTGCCGTGCCCGTCCGCCCGCAGGTCACCGCGCTCGGCCCAGCCGACCGTGGGCAGCAGCTCGATGCCGTGTCCCTGGAGCCACGACCGCTTCTCGCCGGCGGCGAACTCGACGTAGGCGCGGGCCCAGCGCACCGCCCAGGAGTCCTCGTCGGCGAGCCGGTCGAACTGCGCGCTGCCCTGCCAGTCGCTCCAGGCGAGGGCGAAGGAGTCCTTGATGCCGAGGCGGCGCTGCTCGGGCGAGTCCACGAGGAAGAGCCCGCCGAAGGACCAGAACGCCTGGCCGCCGAGGTTGGCGGCGTTCTCCTGGTCGACCAGGGCCACCCGGCGGCCCTGGCTGGTGAGTTCGTGTGCCGCGACCAGGCCGGCGAGACCCGCTCCGACGACGATGACGTCCGCGTCCATGACGACTGTGTCCTTCCTGACGGTGCTCGGTGCCGGCCCGTGCCGGTGCGTGTGCGCCCGTACGACGGTTCCGGGCCGGCCGTGCTCATGTGGCGGGGGTGCGGCTGCCGTCCGTGAGCAGCGCGGTGAGCAGCTGCTTCAGCCAGACCCGGGCGGCCTCCACGTCCCGGTCCAGCAGCAGCTGGGTGGTGACCCCGTCGTACGCGGCGACCACGGCGTGCGCGGCGCCGTCGACGTCGCCGAGCACGGCGGGCAGTGCGGTGTGGCCCCGGGCCCGGGAGAGCCGGTCGGCGACGGCCCGCCGGAGCCGGGCGCGGTGGTCGAGGAGGGCCCGGGCGACGGCCGGGTTCCGGGCGGCGTGCACCAGGAAGTCGGTCTTCACCAGCAGCCAGTCGACGTCGAGCAGCAGCACCTCGGTGACCCGGTCGACGGAGGCGGGCACGTCGAGGTCGGGGCCGTCCTGGGCGAGGGCGTCGGCCACCTGGGCGGCGATGAGGTCGGCGCGCTCCTGGTAGAGGGCGAAGAACAGCTCGTCCAGGGTGGCGAAGTTCGAGTAGAAGGCGCCCCGGCTGAACCCGGCCGCCTCGCAGACCTCCTCGATGGAGACGCGCCCGAAGCCCTTGGCCGCGAACACCGCGAACGCGGCGTCGAGCAGCCGGGCGCGGGTGCGGACCCGGCGCCGGGTGACGCGTCCGGCCGTCTCCATGACCGCCCTCCTCCGGTTGGATACGCGAATGTATCCGATACAGCGATGTATCGAACAGCCCCCGGCCGCCATGATCGATGGGAACGCATTTTCGATTACGGAGTACGCTGGACCCATGTCCACGCACCTCCAGGGCTCCCTGTTCGACCAGACCGACGAGCTGCGACTCGGCCCGCTCGACGGGCTGCGCCGGACCGAGCTGGGCTCGGGCGCCTGGATCGACGTCCTGCCGGGCTGGCTGAGCGGTGCCGACGACCTGTTCGAACACCTGGCGGCGAAGGTCCCCTGGCGGGCCGAGCAGCGCAAGATGTACGACAACGTCGTGGCGGTGCCGCGCCTGCTCGCCTTCTACCGGGCGGAGGACCCGCTGCCCCACCCGGTCCTCGACGAGGCCCGCACCGCCCTGTCCCGGCACTACGCCGACGAACTCGGCGAGCCGTTCACCACCGCCGGGCTGTGCTACTACCGCGACGGCCGGGACAGCGTCGCCTGGCACGGCGACCGGATCGGCCGGGGCTCCCGGGAGGACACGATGGTCGCGATCCTCTCCGTCGGCGAGCCCCGCGACCTGCTGCTGCGCCCGGCCGGCGGAGGCGGTACGGCGGTCCGGCGCCCGCTGGGCCACGGCGACCTCATCGTGATGGGCGGCTCCTGCCAGCGCACCTGGGAGCACTGCGTCCCCAAGACCAGCCGGCCGGCGGGACCGCGCATCAGCATCCAGTTCCGCCCGCACGGTGTCCACTGACGACCGGGCCCGCCCGTGCGGGACGAACCCCCATCTGGTTGGCTGTCCCCCGACGATCCGCCGCTGAGGGCACGGAGAGATCATGCGGGCAGAGGTACGACAAGTCGCCGACGGCACCTACCTGGTGCACGGCCACAACACCAACTGGGTCATCCTCAAGGACGGCGACGCCGTCACGCTGGTGGACACCGGGTATCCCGGGGACCGGGCGGGGCTGCTGGAGTCCCTCGCGCAGGTGGGGAGTTCACCGGACGCGGTCGCCGCCGTCCTCATCACCCACGCGCACAACGACCACCTGGGCTCCGCCGAATACCTGCGCTCCGCCCACGGCACCCCGGTCTACCTCCACCCGGCCGAAGTCCCGCACGCCCGGCGCGACTTCCTGCAACAGGCGACGATCGCCGACGTGGTGCGCAACGCCTGGCGCCCCGGCGTGCTGCCCTGGGCGGTGCACGTGATCCGCGTGGGCGGCACGGAGCAGCACCCCGTCACGGCGCCCGAGCCGTTCCCCGCCGAGGGAGCGCTCGACCTGCCGGGGCGGCCGGTCCCCGTGCACACCCCCGGCCACACGGACGGCCACTGCGTCTACCACCTGCCCGACGCCGGCATCGTGATCTCCGGGGACGCCCTGGTCAGCGGGCACGCCACGTCCCGGGTCGCGGGCCCGCAGCTGCTGCCCGACTTCTTCCACCACGACCGCGCGCGGACGCTGGCCTCCCTGGACCTGGTCGGCGCGCTCGACGGCGACATCCTGCTGCCCGGCCACGGACCGGTCCACCAGGGCTCGGTGCGGGCCGCGGCCGAACAGGCCCGCGAGCGAGCCTCCTAGGGCCGGTCCGGCAGGCCCCGGGCGCACGCGCCCTCCTCAGGGACCGGGCCGCCCGGAGCACGCCTGCCGGTGGACCGGCCTCCTCGAACAGGAGCACGGGGCCTTAGGGTTCCTGCCATGGCCTTGCAGATCAGCGCCACGAACCCCGAGCACCCCGCCCTCCTGCTCGCCCTGCCCTGGGACACCCCGCTGGAGGAGTGGCCCGAGGAGTACCTCGTGCCGCTCCCCCGCGGCATCTCCCGGCACGTGGTGCGCTACGCGCACGCTGGCGACGAGGTGATCGCCGTCAAGGAGCTGGCCGAGCGGCCCGCGCTGCGCGAGTACGAGCTGCTGCGCGACCTGGACCGGCTCGGCATCCCCGCCGTCGACCCGCTCGCCGTGGTCACCGGCCGCACCGACCCCTCCGGCGCCCCGCTGGAGCCGGTGCTCGTCACCCGGCACCTGCGCGGCTCGATGCCGTACCGGTCGATGTTCGAGACGACCATGCGCCCGGCGACCATGCACCGGCTCATGGACGCCCTCGCGGTGCTGCTGGTCCGCCTCCACCTGGCGGGGTTCGCCTGGGGCGACTGCTCGCTGTCCAACACCCTGTTCCGGCGGGACGCGGGCGCCTACGCGGCCTATCTGGTCGACGCCGAGACCGGCGACCTGCACCCCCGGCTCAGCCCCGGGCAGCGGGAGTACGACCTGGAGCTGGCGCGCGTGAACATCAGCGGCGAACTGCTGGACCTGGAGGCGTCCGGCGCGCTGCACCCGTCCGTCGACCCGGTCGAGTTCGGCCACGAGATCTGCACCCGCTACCAGGGCCTGTGGCAGGAGCTGACCCGCACCTCGGTGTACCCGGCGGGCAAGTACCACTACATCGAGCGCCGGATCCGCCGCCTGAACGACCTCGGCTTCGACGTCGCCGAGATGCAGATCGAGCACTCCTCCAACGGCGACACCGTCACCTTCGTCCCGAAGGTCGTCGACGCCGGCCACCACCAGCGGCAGCTGCTCCGGCTGACCGGCCTGGACGCCGAGGAGAACCAGGCCCGGCGGCTGCTGAACGACCTGGAGAGCTGGATGGCCACCCAGGACGACTACGCACCCGGCGATCCCCTGGCCGCCCGCCCCGAGGTGCTCGCCCACCGCTGGGTGCGGGACGTGTTCCGGCCGACCGTGCGGGCGGTGCCGCCGGAGCTGCGCGGCTCCATGGACCCGGCCGAGATCTACCACGAGCTCCTCGAACACCGCTGGTACCTGTCCGAGCGCGCGCAGCACGACATAGGCCTCGACACCGCCGTCAAGGACTACATCGAGAACGTCCTGCCCAAGGCCCGGGCCGGCCTGGAGACGGCCGCCCCGGAGTAGGTCACTCGTGCGGGACCACGGCCACCGGGCAGTCGGCGTGGTGCAGCACCCCGTGCGCGACGGAGCCGATCCGGGCGCCGACGGCCGTACGGCGGGCCCGGCGCCCGACGACCATCAGCTGGGCCCGGCCGGTCATCGACAGCAGCACCTGGCCGGCGCTGCCCATCTCGACGTGCTCGGCGACGGGCACCTCGGGGTACCGCTTTCGCCACGGCTGGAGGGCATCGGCCAGCGCCTGCCGCTCGTACGGTTCGAGACCGCCCGCCTCGTCCAGCAGCTTGAGCGAGCCGGGGCTGTAGGCGAACACCGGCGGCAGGGTCCACGCCCGGACGGCCCGGACGGCGGCGCCACGGGCCGCCGCCGCCTCGAACGCGAACCGCAGCGCCGCCGCGCTGTCCTCGGGTCCGCCGTGCTGGCCGACCACGACGTCCCGGCCGGCCGCCTCCGCCGCGGGCTGGTCCTCGGCGCGCACCAGGACCACGGGCCGGGTGGTTTCCGCGATCACCTGCTGACCGACCGAGCCCAGCAGGAACCCGACGACGGGCCCGTGGCCGCGCGAGCCGAGCACCAGCATCTCGGCCTCGGCCGCCGCGCCGGCCAGCGCGTTCGCGGCGGAGCCCTCCACCACGTCGGTGGTCACGGTCAGTCCGGGATGCCGCTCGGAGACGGTGCGCACGGCCTCCGTGACGCCCTCCGAGACCCACCCGCGCTGCGTGTCCCGGTCGGCGGTGGCGAGTGCCTCGGCGTACCGCCAGACGTGGACGGCCCGCAGCGGCAGCCCCCGGCGCACGGCCTCGCGGGCCGCCCAGTCCAGCGCGGCCAGGCTCTCCGCCGTACCGTCCACCCCTGCCGTGATCGGGCGTGTCATCCGTGGGCCTCCTCGTCGTCGTCGCCTCGGGTTCCGGGTGCCCGCCGCCGGGCATCCGTGCGCACCGCCATGATGATCTTTCCATGAGCCGTCGCGGCGGTTCCCGGGCGGCGGGCGCGCCCGTCGGTCGCTGTCAGGCAAGTGCAGGTCTCCGTCGGACAAGCCAAACCCGGCGGACCGAACATACGATGGCCTGGAACCGGCGCGGTGGTCCGCACGACACCGACCGACCGGGGGGATCCGGCACTCGGGTGGGAGACGTATGGCACAGGCCGCCGACACCGCGCGGACCGTCATCCTGACCGTGGACGACGACCCGGGGGTCTCCCGTGCCGTCGCCCGCGATCTCAGACGGCGCTACGGCGAGTCGTACCGGATCGTGCGCGCGGAGTCCGGCGAGTCCGCGCTGGACGCGCTGCGCGAGCTGAAGCTGCGCGGTGACCTCGTCGCGGTGATCCTGGCCGACTACCGCATGCCGCAGATGAACGGCATCGAGTTCCTGGAGCAGGCGCTCGACGTGTATCCGGGGGCGCGCCGGGTGCTGCTGACCGCGTACGCGGACACCAACGCGGCCATCGACGCGATCAACGTGGTCGACCTGGACCACTATCTGCTCAAGCCCTGGGACCCGCCGGAGGAGAAGCTCTACCCGGTCCTGGACGATCTGCTGGACGCGTGGCACAACAGCGCCTACAAGCCGGTGCCCAGCACCAAGGTCGTCGGGCACCGCTGGTCGGCGCGCTCCTCCGACGTGCGGGAGTTCCTGGCCCGCAACCAGGTGCCGTACCGCTGGTACTCGGTGGAGGAGCCGGAGGGCGGGCGGCTGCTGGCGGCGGCCGGGCAGGACGGGCAGCGGCTGCCGGTGGTGATCACCCCGGACTGCACGGTCCTGGTCGAGCCCGAGGCGCCCGAGCTGGCCGCGCACGTGGGCCTGGCGACGACACCGACGGCCGACTTCTACGACCTCGTCGTGATCGGCGGCGGCCCGGCCGGACTCGGCGCGGCCGTGTACGGGGCCTCCGAGGGACTGCGGACCGTGCTGGTGGAGCGCTCGGCGACCGGCGGGCAGGCCGGGCAGAGCTCCCGGATCGAGAACTACCTCGGCTTCCCGGACGGGGTGTCCGGCGCCCAGCTCACCGACCGGGCCCGGCGCCAGGCCGCCAAGTTCGGCGCCGAGATCCTGACCACCCGCGAGGTGACGGGCCTGGAGGTCAACGGCGCCGCGCGGGTCGTACGGTTCGCGGACGGCTCGGCGATCGCCGCGCACAGCGTGATCCTCGCGACCGGGGTGCAGTACCGCCAGCTGGACGCGGCGGGCTGCACCGACCTGACCGGCTGCGGAGTGTTCTACGGCTCGGCGCTGACCGAGGCCTCCTCCTGCCAGGGCCAGGACGTGTACATCGTCGGCGGCGCCAACTCGGCGGGCCAGGCGGCCATGTACCTGTCGCGGGGCGCGAAGTCGGTGACGCTGCTGGTGCGCGGCCCGGACCTGTCGGCGTCCATGTCGCACTATCTGATCCAGCAGATCGGTGAGGCCCCGAACATCTCCGTGCGCTGCCACACGGTCGTCGAGGAGGCGCACGGCGCGGAGCACCTGGAGCAGCTGACCCTGCGGAACACGGTGAACGGGCAGAGGGAACGGGTCGACGCGCAGTGGATGTTCGTGTTCATCGGCGCCGCCCCGCTGACCGACTGGCTGGGCGAGACGGTGCTGCGCGACCAGCGCGGGTTCATCCTGGCCGGACCCGACCTGACCGCCGACGGGAGGCCGCCGGCCGGCTGGGAGCTGGACCGGCCGCCGTACCACCTGGAGACCAGCATCCCCGGGGTGTTCGTGGCGGGTGACGCGCGTTCCGAGTCCGCCAAGCGTGTCGCGTCCGCAGTCGGAGAGGGAGCCATGGCCGTGATGCTCGTCCACCGGTACCTGGAGCAGTCGTGAGCGGGCAGGTCGTGGCGTGCAGCCCGCAGGAGGTCGGCTCGCTGTTCCTCTTCGAGAAGCTCAGCGACGAGCAGCTGGGCCGGCTGTGCGCCCAGGGACGGGTGGAGCTGTTCCAGCCCGGCCCGGTCTACGCCGAGGGTGAGCCGGCCACCTGCTTCTACGTGATGATCGAGGGCACGGTCGTGCTGTCCCGGCGGGTCGGCGGCGACGACGTGGAGGTCATCCGGACCTCGCAGCCCGGGGTGTACGCGGGCGCGATGCAGGCGTACCTCGGCGACCGGGTGCCGCAGGTCTACAACAACTCCATGCGGGTCACGGAGCCGACGCGGTTCTTCGTGCTGCCGGCGGACCTCTTCGCGGACGTCGTGCGCGAGTGGTTCCCGATGGCCGTGCACCTGCTGGAGGGGCTGTTCTTCGGGACGAAGAACACGCAGGCGATGATCGGGCAGCGGGAGCGGCTGCTGGCGCTGGGCTCGCTGTCGGCGGGGCTCACGCACGAGCTGAACAACCCCGCCGCGGCGGCGGTGCGGGCCACCGCGACCCTGCGGGAGCGGGTCGCGAAGATGCGGCACAAGCTCGCCCTGATCGCCGAGGGCCCCTTCTCCCGCGATGTGCTGGCGAGCCTGATCGAGATCCAGGAGCGCACCGCGGAGCGGGTGGCGAAGGCCCCGGCGCTCAGCCCGCTGGAGGCCAGCGACCGGGAGGACACGCTCGCGGACTGGCTGGAGGACCACGGCGTCGACCACGGCTGGCAGCTGGCGCCCACCTTCGTGCAGGCCGGGCTCGACGTGGACTGGCTGGAGCGGGTCGCCGCGGCGGTGGACGAGGAGATCCTGCCGAACGCGGTCGGCTGGCTGAACTACACCGTCGAGACCGAGCTGCTGATGAACGAGATCGAGGACTCCACCACCCGCATCTCGCACCTCGTCGACGCGGCCAAGCAGTACTCGCAGCTGGACCGGGCGCCGTACCGGGTGGTGGACGTGCACGAACTCCTCGACAGCACCCTCCTGATGCTCTCCGGGAAGATCGGTCCGGGCATCGAGGTCGTCAAGGAGTACGACCGCACGCTCCCGCCGGTGCCCGCGTACCCGGCCGAGCTGAACCAGGTGTGGACCAACCTGGTGGACAACGCGGTCTCGGCCATGCACAGCGCGGGCGGTCAGGGCACGCTGACCGTGCGGACGGCGCTCCACAACGAGCGGCTGCTCGTCGAGTTCCGGGACACCGGTCCCGGTGTGCCGCCGGAGATCAAGGACCGGATCTTCGACCCGTTCTTCACCACTAAGCCGGTCGGCGAGGGCACCGGGCTCGGCCTGGACATCTCCTGGCGGATCGTCGTCAACAAGCACCACGGCGCCCTGCGGGTCGAGTCAGTACCCGGCGACACCCGCTTCCAGGTGCTGCTCCCCCTGACCGCACAGACGCCCGACGAGGAGCCGGTATGAACGACATCGACGGAATCGACCCCAGCGTCGCGCCCAGCGGCACGGGCTGTGTGGAGTGCGAGGAGGCGGGCGGCTGGTGGTTCCACCTCCGCCGGTGCGCGCAGTGCGGCCACATCGGCTGCTGCGACGACTCCCCCTCGAAGCACGCCACCGCCCACTACCGCGAGACGG
Source organism: Streptomyces sp. NPDC004658 (assembly GCF_040609555.1). Classification (NCBI taxonomy): domain Bacteria; kingdom Bacillati; phylum Actinomycetota; class Actinomycetes; order Kitasatosporales; family Streptomycetaceae; genus Streptomyces; species Streptomyces sp. NPDC004658. The sequence goes on along the minus strand of NZ_JBEXKG010000069.1, from coordinate 5,913 downwards.
GCCACCCGATCATCCAGAGCTTCGAGCCGGGTGAGGACTGGTTCTGGGACTTCACCACCGACCAGCTCTACGGCTCCGGGCCCGAACTCGCTCCCCCGGACTGCCATCCCGCCGACCAGCCGGTGCCGGGCCCGGCGGGCCGGGTGCCGGCGGACTGGGCGCGGACGCTGCGCTGACGCACGCGACGGCCGGGCCGGGGACGTCCCTGGCCCGGCCGTCGCGTGCCTTCCCGGCAGGGCGGTCGGACACGCGGATGCCCCGCACGAGGCGGGGCATCCGGTGGTTCCGGTGTGGTCCGGTGTCCGTCAGTGACGGGCGCTCGGCGTGTTGGCGGCGGTGACGTTGACCGCGGCCCACGACTTGTCCACGGTCTTGTACTCGGTGCTGTTCGCGCCGTACAGGTCCTTGGCCGCCTTCAGCGTCGCGATGCGCGCCTGGTGGAAGTCGGTCGTGGAGACCATGTAGCGGGTCAGCGCGCGGTAGTAGATGGCCGTCGCCTTGGTGCGGCCGATGCCCTTCACCGCGATGTTGTGGTACGTCGGCGAGTTGTAGTTGACGCCGTTGATCGTCTTCTTGCCGCTGCCCTCGGCGAGGAGGTAGTAGGCGTGCGAGGAGACACCCGAACCGGCGTGCACCTCGGTGTAGTAGGTGTCCGCCGACCAGTAGTCGATCGTGCCCTCGAGCTTGTCGAGGGACGGGTGGTCCAGGCGGCGCAGGAACTTCTGGGCGAGGCCCAGCTTCTCACCGACCAGGTAGTCCGGCGTGTCCTTCGTGTTCTTCGCGTAGAACTCGACGTTCGAGCCGAAGATGTCCGCCAGCGACTCGTTCAGCGAGCCCGGCTCACCGTACTGGTTGCCGTCGGAGTCGACGAAGGTCGGCTGGAGGTTGGCGGTCGCCTCCACCACGCCGTGGGTCAGCTCGTGACCGGTGACGTCGAGCACGACGAGCGGCTTCTTGAACATCTCGCCGTCGCCGTCGCCGTACAGCATGCAGTTGCAGGTCGGGTCCCAGAAGGCGTTGGCGACCTTCTTGCCCCAGTGGACCATGCCCTGCGCGGCCTTGCTGTTGTTGGCGATGCCCTTGCGCTTGAACGTGGCCTTGTAGAAGTCCAGCGTCTTGGTGATGCCGTACTGGGCGTCGGCGGCGGCGCTGACCCGGCTGGTGGTCTTGCCGTTGCCCCACACGTTGGTCGTGTTGGTGAACTTCGTACCGGCGCTGAACTTCTCCGTGTACGAGCCCTTGGCGTCCCGCGTCTCGGTGCCGTACCGGTTCGGGTCCTTCAGCTGGTAGTGGCCGCGCGAGGTCTGCGTGGTGGTCAGACCGACGGTGCCCACGAAGAGGGTCTTGCCGGTGCCCTTGGCGGCCGACGGGTAGGCGGCGGCGCCGGTGCCGCGGGAGCCGACCAGGCCGGAGACGTCGGCGCCGGAGCCGGTGCCGGTGGCCGGGTCGAGGGTCTCGCCGCGCTCGCGCAGGGCGTCGAGCAGCTTCGGCGACAGGAACTCGTCCCTGGTGGGCGTGTTGCTGCGCACCTTGCCGGTGACCGCGTCCACGACGACGGTACGGGCGCTGCCCTGGTCGGTGACGGTGACCTGGTAGGCGAGCGCGGAGGCGCCGGAGCGGGCGTCGACGACGAGCCGCGCGCTGCCCGCCTCGCCCTTCGCGGCCTGGGCGGCCTTGGCGGCGGCCTGGCCCGCGGTCAGCTTGGCCTTGGCGGCGGCCGGCTTGACGGCGTGGTCGGCGGCACGGGTCACGCCCGTGTAGCCGAGCCGGCGGTCGAGGTGGACGATGAGGTCGCCACCGAGCACCGGCAGGTCGTTGTGGGTGCGGACGAAACGGACGTGCCGGGCGCCCTCGGGGTCGATCATGACGTCCTGCGCGTGCAGTTCGTCGCCCTGGGAGACGCCGGTCGCCGAGGCGTGCGCGAAGGCCGCGGTGCGCGCCGCCTCCACCACCGCCGTGGCGTTCGGAGCGGCGGTGGCGGCGGACCGCTCCACCCCCGTGGAAGGAGCCGCGAAGGCCGTACCAGCCAGGCCCGTGGCAGCGGTCGTCACCGCGACGGCGACCGCCACGGTGCGTATGTGCGGTCTACGCAATCTGATCAGGGTTCCTTCGTTCGAAGGCGGCAGGGGTGCCCAACCGCCTTGAGGCGTGGCGCGGTTGGACGCCACGGGGGCCGTTCTGGCCCCGAGGGGCAACCCTTGCGGATCAGTCATGGGCACGTAAAGCCGGAATGATCCATTTCGCGAACTTCTATGGCAATCCTTTACGAATGACCGCCGCAGAGTGATCAACAGATGACCGACTGTGTGTCGGCTGTGGAGACGCTGTCTCCATCCCCTAGGTTCCCAGGGCGGAATGTGACCGATATCGCATCAGAAACCGACCGACGGGAGTGGGTACGGGATGGTCTCAGCAACGGTGGGGCGAGGAGCGGTTCTCGGAGCGGTCGCGCTGTCCCTGCTCGCGGTTCCGGCGCGGGCGGCGACCGCAGGCCCGGACACGCCGGCGCACCGCACGGCGCCGGCACCGCTGCCGGCACCCGACACCGCGGGCCTGGCCGCGGTGCTGCGGTCGGCGGTGGCGCGGGGCGCGCCGGGGGCGCTGGCCCGGATCGACGACGGGGGCAGGACGTACCGGGTCACCCAGGGCTTCGCCGACCGGACCACCCGGCGGCCCATCAGCACCGACGACCGCTTCCGGATCGGCAGCGTCACCAAGACGTTCACGGCGGTCGTGCTGCTCCAGCTCGTGGACGAGCACCGGCTCTCGCTCGACGCGCCCGTCAACCGCTACCTGCCGAACCTGCTGCCGGACGACCGGATCACGGTCCGTCAGGTGCTCAGCCACCGCAGCGGGCTGTACGACTACACCGAGGACATGTTCGCGAGGAGCGTCCCGGGCTTCGAGGCGGTCCGGAAGAAGGTCTTCACCTACCGGGAGCTGATCGCCCTCTCCCTGAAGAAGCCCCGCACCAACGCGCCGGGCGCCGCGTACGCGTACTCCAACACCAACTTCGTCGTCGCCGGGCTGCTCATCGAGAAGCTCACCGGGCAGTCCGTGCGGACGGCGTACGAGAACCGCATCATCGGGCCGCTGAAGCTGAAGGACACGTTCTACGTCCACCCGGACACCGCGATCCCGGGCCGGTACGCCCGCGGCTACCTGACCCCGGACACGGCGGGCGCCCCGCTGGTCGACGCCACCGCGCAGACGGTGTCCTGGGCGCAGAGCGCGGGAGCGGTCATCTCCAGCGCGCGGGACCTCGACGTCTTCTACAGCGCCCTGCTGAAGGGCGAGTTGACGTCCGCCGCGCGGCTCGCCGAGATGGAGCGGTTCACCAAGGTGAACAGCACGACGGCGTACGGGCTCGGGCTGCGGCGGCGCGACCTGTCCTGCGGGATGTCGGTGTACGGGCACACAGGGGCCGTACAGGGCTACTACACGTACGCGTTCAGCACGAAGGACGGGCGGCGGAGTCTCACGGCCGTGGCCAACACGTCGAACAACGGCAAGGTGCTGGACACGCTGGCCGGTGCCCTGGAGTCGGCTTTCTGCGGGAAGAGGTAGACCGCGCCCCCTCGGGCCGGCCCACGGGAACCTCCTGACCGGTGACCGGCGTTGTACCGGGCATGGGCGAACTCGTCCCCGGGGGCAACGTGCTTCTGCCGGGCGGTCCGGTACGGCTTCGGGTGGCCGGCGCCTTCGACGTGTCCGCCCTTGTCACCGGGGCCGACGGGAAGGTCGCCGGGGACGGTGACTTCGTGTTCTACAACCAGCCCGACGCGCCGGGTGTCCGGCTGCGCGGGGACACCCTGGCCGTCGACCCGGTGCGGCTGCGCCGAGGGGCGTGCCGGGTCACGGTCGTGATCAGCGCGGCCGAGCCCGGCGTCCCGCTCGGGCGGCTGCCCGCGCCCCGGCTGGAGGTCACCGACCGCTCCGGCCGTGCGGTGGCCGGGTTCGCGCCGCCACGGCCCGGGACGGAGACCGTGCTGCTGCTCGCCGAGCTGTATCACCGTCCCGGCACCGGCTGGAAGCTGCGCGCGATCGGGCAGGGGTACGCCGACGGACTGGCCGGACTCGCCCGGGACTTCGGGGTGGACGTGGCCGACGACGGCGGGCGGACGGCGACGGCGGCACCACGGCGCCCGGCCGGCCCCGGGTCCTCCCCCGCGCCGGACGAGTTCACCCCTCTGGTCAACTCCGCCCGTGCTCAGGCCGGTCGCCCACCCGTCGCACCGGATCGACGCCTGCTCTCCGCCGCGCGGGCGCATGCCCGGGCCATGGCGGACGGGGGGCGGCTCGGCGCGGAGGGGCGGGACGGGGTCTCGGTGTACCAGCGGATCTCGGCCGCCGGGTACGGGTACGTCACCGTCGGCGAGCATCTCGTCTCGGGGCCGCGCACCCCGGCGGAGTTCGTGGACCACTGTCTGGGCTCGGCGCGGGCCCGGCGCACCGTGCTCGACCCGGCGTTCCGGCATGCCGTGCTGGCCCACGCCGACGCCGGCGACCGGTACTGGACCGCGCTGTGGGCCGCTCCGCTCACACCGGACGGACTGGTGCGCGCGGCCGGTGAGGTCGTCGCCCGCACCAACGCCGAGCGCGGGCGGGCCGGGCTGCCCCCGCTGGCCGTCGACCCGCTGCTCACCACCGCGGCGCAGGCGCACTGCGCCGACATGGTGGCCCGGGACTTCTACGCACACACCTCCCCCGACGGCGCCCAGCCCTGGGACCGGGCCGCCGCCGCGGGGTCCCGGCGGCGCCTGATCGGCGAGAACATCGCCTGCGGGCAGCGCTCCCCCGCCGAGGCCGTGGACGGCTGGATGAACAGTCCGGGCCACCGCGCCAACATCCTCAAGCGGGAGTTCACGCACCTCGGGGTCGGCTTCGCGGGCGGCGGCCGGGCGGGCACGTACTGGACGCAGCTGTTCGGTGGCTGAACCGGTACGTTCGGTGATCTTGGCGGAATGACATCCTCCGGGACACCATGCCTCGCATGAAGGGTGATCTCTTTTCCAGTCAGCACGTGGTGCAGCCGGCCGTGGAGCCGGGAATGTCCGTCGAGAACGCCAAGTGCATCAAGTACGCGGTGAACGGCGAGATGTACGCCCGGCAGGGCGCGATGGTGGCCTACCGCGGCAGCCTCAAGTTCGAGCGCAAGGGGCAGGGCGTCGGCGGCATGCTCAAGCGTGCGGTCACCGGTGAGGGACTGCCCCTCATGGCGGTGCGCGGGCAGGGCGAGGCCTGGTTCGCGCACGAGGCGCAGAACTGCTTCATCGTCGAGGTCGAGGCGGGTGACCAGTTCACCGTCAACGGCCGCAACGTCCTGTGTTTCGACGCCTCGCTGTCGTACGAGATCAAGACGGTGAAGGGCTCTGGCATCGCCGGTGGCGGCCTGTTCAACAGCGTCTTCAGCGGCCAGGGCCGGCTCGGTCTGGTCTGTGACGGCAACCCGCTGGTCATCCCGGTGTCGGCGCAGGAGCCGGTGTACGTCGACACGGACGCGGTGGTCGGCTGGACCGCGCACCTGGAGACCTCGCTGCACCGCTCGCAGTCCATCGGCTCGATGCTGCGCGGCGGGTCGGGCGAGGCCGTGCAGCTGATGCTCCAGGGCGAGGGCTTCGTCGTCGTGCGGCCGAGCGAGGTGACCCCCCAGAAGGACCAGCACTGAGAACTCCGCGGGTGATCCCGGCCGGGCGGGCAGCCCCGGCCGCCGCACCTGCGTCCTGACCGTCGCCGGACCGCGCCCCGGCCCCTCCCGGGCCGGGGCCTTTTCGCGTGCCGCCGTACAGGCGAGGTGACCCTGGGCGCCGCGCGGGCTCGCGGCCGTGTTCCCGGTGCGCGGGCCACCCAACCCTCGATATTCCGCTGCTGACCACGGGCCACGGCCAGCGAACCGGGCGGCACATCCTTCGT
>NZ_JBEXKG010000068.1:0-38840 GCF_040609555.1 Streptomyces sp. NPDC004658 | reverse complement strand
GCCGCGCGGCCGGTGCGGGAGGCGCGCCCCGCTGCGGCGGACGGGCGGCTGACCGGCCCGCGGCTGCCCAACCCGCGGCTGACCGGGCTCGGCAGCGGGCTGTTCTGCCTCGCGGCCATGTTCCTGTTCGGCTGGCTGGACCAGCTGCTGTTCGGCGCGTCCCCGACGGTCTACGGCGTGCTGTTCCTGCCGGTGTGCGTGCTGACCGCGCTGTGGGTGCGCGGCGGGGACGTGCTGACCGCGCCCGTCGTCGTACCGATCGCGTTCGCCGTCGGGCTGCTGCCGGTCGCCGAGGGCGGCGGGGGGCTGCTCGGCCGCCTGATGGGGCTGGTCACCGGGCTCGCCACCCAGGCGGGCTGGCTGTACGCGGGGACCCTCGCGGCCGGGGTGATCGTGCTCGTCCGCCGGGTGCGCTGGGTGCGGCGGCGCCGGCGCCGCGACTGACGCGGGGCCGGCACCGCTCGTGATCGACCCACCTAGCCGCGCTGGGCCGCTCTCATCGCCGCGCCCACGATCCCCGCGTTGTTCTGCAGCTGGGCGGGGACGATCTCGGCCTTGACGCCCTCGATGAGGTGCAGGAACTTGTTCGCCTTGCGGCTGACCCCGCCGCCGATGATGAACAGCTCCGGCGAGAACAGCATCTCCACATGGGCCAGGTACTTCTGGACGCGGTGCGCCCACTGCTCCCAGCTGAGGTCGTGGTCCTCCTTGACCTTGCTGGAGGCGCGCTTCTCGGCGTCGTGGCCGTCCAGCTCCAGGTGGCCCAGCTCGCTGTTGGGGAGCAGGACGCCGTCCACGAAGACGGCGCTGCCGATGCCCGTGCCGAAGGTGAGCAGGATGACCGTGCCCTTGCGGCCCCGGCCGGCGCCGAACTGCATCTCGGCGACGCCCGCCGCGTCCGCGTCGTTGACGACGGTCACCGGCAGGCCGCCGAGCCGGCCGCTGAACAGCGCGCGGGCGTCCGTGTCGATCCAGCTCTTGTCGACGTTCGCCGCCGTGCGGACCGTGGCCCCGCCGGTGACCACGCCGGGGAAGGTCAGGCCGACCGGGCCCGTCCACCCGAAGTGGTCCACCACCTGTTTGACCCCGTCCGCCACGCCCTCGGGCGTCGCCGGGTGCGGGGTGAGCACCTTGCAGCGCTCCTGGGCCAGGTCGCCCCGGTCCAGATCCACAGGGGCGCCCTTGATGCCGGATCCGCCGATGTCCACGCCGAAGATCTGCATGGCACCACGTTACGACGGGCCACTGGCGGTCACGCCTCCAAGGTGCCGCTTCCGCCGCGCTCCGCGACCAGGGCCGCCGCCTCCTCGCGCAGGTCGCGGCGGAGTTCCTTGGGCAGCGAGAAGGTGATCGACTCCTCGGCGGCCTTGACGATCTCCACGTCGCCGTAGCCGCGCTCGGCGAGCCACTGGAGGACCTGCTCGACCAGTACGTCGGGCACGGAGGCGCCGGAGGTGACGCCGACGGTCGTCACGCCCTCCAGCCAGGCCTCGTCGATCTCGTCGGCGAAGTCCACCAGGTAGGCCTCGCGGGCGCCGGCGAGCTTGGCGACCTCGACCAGCCGCTTGGAGTTGGAGGAGTTGCGGGAGCCGACGACGATGACCAGTTCGGCCTCGGCGCCCATCTGCTTCACGGCGAGCTGCCGGTTCTGCGTGGCGTAGCAGATGTCGTCGCTGGGCGGGGAGACCAGGCCCGGGAACTTCGTCTTCAGGGCGTCGACGGTCTCCATCGTCTCGTCCACGGAGAGGGTGGTCTGGGAGAGCCAGACGACCTTGGACGGGTCGCGGACCTCGACCTTGGCGACGTCCTCGGGGCCGTCGACGAGCTGGATGTGGTCGGGGGCCTCGCCGGAGGTGCCGATGACCTCCTCGTGGCCCTCGTGGCCGATCAGGAGGATGTCGTAGTCCTCGCCCGCGTACCGGACGGCTTCCTTGTGGACCTTGGTGACCAGGGGGCAGGTGGCGTCGATGGTGGCGAGCCGGCCCTGCCGGGCCTCCTCGTGCACGACGGGGGCGACGCCGTGCGCGGAGAACATGACGATGTTGCCGGGCGGCACCTCCTCCGTGCGCTCGACGAAGATCGCGCCCTTCTTCTCCAGGGTCTGCACGACGTACTTGTTGTGGACGATCTCGTGCCGGACGTAGATCGGGGCCCCGTACTGTTCCAGGGCCTTCTCGACGGCGATCACGGCGCGGTCCACGCCGGCGCAGTAGCCCCGGGGGGCGGCGAGCAGGACACGGCGGCCAGAGGAAGCGGTCATGCGTCCCATCGTAAGGCCGCGTTCGGGGGCGCCGAGATCGCGTGCCCACGGCCGCGCGGGGAAGACTTGCGCGTATGCCCGACACCGGAACGACAGCCTCCACGACCGGCGCGCACGAGCGGCTGCGGCGCAGCCTCGGCTTCCGGGACCTCGTCGTCTACGGACTGCTGTTCATCGCGCCGATGGCACCGGTCGGGGTGTTCGGCACGCTCGACGCGACGTCGCACGGCGCGGTGGCACTGGTGTACGTGGTGGCCACGGTCGCCATGGCGTTCACCGCGTTCAGCTACGCGCAGATGGTGCGGGTCGTGCCGCGGGCCGGCTCGGTGTTCGCGTACGCGCGCGCGGGGCTCGGGAAGGGGGCCGGGTTCGTCGCGGGCTGGATGGCGATGCTCGACTACGTGCTCATCCCGGCGGTGGCCTACCTCTTCTCCGGCATCGCGATGAACGCGCTGGTCCCGGAGGTGTCCCGGTGGGTGTGGACGGCACTGGCCGTGGTCGTCACCACCCTCCTCAACCTGTGGGGGGTGCGGGCCGCCGCGCGCGTGGGCTTCCTCGTGCTGGCCCTGGAGATCGCGGTCCTGCTGGTGTTCACGGTGTCGGCGGTGGTGGTGCTGGCGCGGGACGGGGCGCAGCGGGGGGTGCTGTCGCCGCTGACCGGGGACGGCACGCAGGGCGCGTTCGCGCTGTCGGCGGTGATCGGCGCGGTGTCCGTGGCGGTCCTGTCCTACCTGGGCTTCGACGCGATCGCCACGTTCGCGGAGGAGGTCACCGGGGGCTCGGAGAAGGTGGCCCGGGCGCTGCTGTTCTGCCTGGCGCTGGCCGGGGTGCTGTTCGTGGCGCAGACGTACCTGGTCGCGCTGCTGGAGCCGGCGACGTCCGCGCGGCTCGCGCGGGACCCGGGGGCCCAGGGTTCGGCCTTCTACGACGCGGTGGACTCCGCCGTCGGCACGTGGCTGCACGATCTGGTGGCCGCGAGCAAGGCGGTCGGGGCGGCGTTCGCGGCGCTGGCCGGGCAGGCGGCGGCCGGGCGGCTGCTGTTCGCGATGGGCCGTGACCGGCGGCTGCCGCGGGTCCTGTCCCGGACGGACGGGGGCGTGCCGCGGGTGGCTCTGCTGTGCGCGGCGGTGATCACGCTGGTCGCGGCCGGGTGGGCGGCACGGCGGGACGACGGCCTGGACAAGCTGGTGTCGGTGGTAGACATCGGGGCCCTGTCCGCGTTCACGCTGCTGCACGCGAGCGTGGTGGGGTATTTCGTGGTGCGGCGGGGGGAGCGGAACTGGTGGCGGTATGCCGTGGCGCCGGGGGTGGGGGCGGCGATCACGGTGGCGGTCATCGTGGCAGCGGCGGGAGTCGCGCAGGTGGTGGGCGCGGTGTGGCTGGTGATCGGCCTGCTGGTGCTGGCGGGCCGGCGGGAACCGCCGGACAGCCGCGGGACAGCCGACGGCTGAGGGCAGCGCCGGACTGTCGGTGGCGGCCACTACGCTCGTCGCCATGGCTGTGAACACGTCTCCCGAGACCCCGCTCCCCGTGGGCGAGGTCTCCCGGCTGATCGGCGGCTGGATCGACCGGCTCGGCGCGGTGTGGGTCGAGGGGCAGATCACGCAGCTGTCCCGCCGTCCCGGCGCCGGCGTCGTGTTCCTCACGCTGCGCGACCCGTCGTACGACATCTCCGTGAGCGTCACCTGCTACCGCCAGGTCTTCGACGCGGTCGCGGACGTCGTCGGCGAGGGCGCCCGAGTCGTCGTCCTGGCGAAGCCCGAGTGGTACGCCCCGCGCGGCCAGCTGTCCCTGCGCGCCGCCGAGATAAGGCCCGTCGGCGTCGGTGAGCTGCTGGCCCGGCTGGAGCAGCTGAAGAAGGCGCTCGCGGCCGAGGGCCTGTTCGCGCCGGAGCGGAAGAAGCCGCTGCCGTTCCTGCCGCAGCTGATCGGGCTGGTGTGCGGCCGGGCCTCCGCGGCGGAGCGGGACGTGCTGGAGAACGCCCGGCACCGCTGGCCCGCCGTCCGGTTCGAGGTGCGCAACGTCCCCGTCCAGGGCGTGCACGCGGTCCCGCAGGTCGTGCAGGCGGTGAAGGAGCTGGACGCGCTCGACGAGGTGGACGTGATCATCGTCGCGCGTGGCGGCGGCAGCGTGGAGGACCTGCTGCCGTTCTCCGACGAGCAGCTGGTGCGGGCCGTGGCCGAGTGCCGCACGCCCGTGGTGTCCGCGATCGGGCACGAGCCGGACAATCCGCTGCTGGACCACGTCGCCGACCTGCGCGCCTCCACGCCGACCGACGCGGCGAAGAAGGTCGTGCCGGACGTCGGCGAGGAGCTGGAGCGGGTGCGGATGCTGCGGGACCGGGCGCGGCGGTGCATGAACGCGTATCTGGAGCGGGAGGAGCGGGGGCTGGCGCACGCGCTGGCGCGGCCCTCGATAGAGGATCCGCACCGGATGATCGACGAGCGCGCCGACCATGTGGCCGCGCTCCTCGACCGGGGCCGGCGGACGCTGGGGCATCTGCTGGACCGCGCGGAATCGGAGCTGACGCACACGCACGCGCGCGTGGTGGCCCTCTCCCCCGCGGCGACGCTCCAGCGCGGTTACGCGGTGCTGCAACGGGCGGACGGGCACGTGGTGCGCGATCCGGCCGAGGTGACGGCGGGCGAGGCGCTGCGCGCCCGCGTCGCCGACGGTGAATTCACGGTGAAGGTGAGCGAATGACGAGCAAGGTGGACGAGGCGCTGTCGTACGAGCAGGCGCGGGACGAGCTGATCGAGGTCGTACGGCGGCTGGAGGCGGGCGGTACGTCGCTGGAGGAGTCCCTGGCGCTGTGGGAGCGCGGCGAGGAGCTGGCCAGGGTGTGCCGGCGCTGGCTGGAGGGGGCCCGGGCCCGGCTGGACGCGGCGCTGGCCGAGGAGGAGGAAGGGGAGGCGGAGTCGGACGGCGAGTAGGGGCCGGCGCCGGGCTGTGAAGCGAGTCACCCCACCCCCGCTTTAGTTGAAGGTTAAACCTCTTGTGTCGTAGGGTCGGTGACATCAGCCGGTCCGGTACCCCGGGCCGGACACGCCCCTGAGGAAAGTCACCATGTCTCTCGTTCTTGACCCCGCCGCCCAGGACCTGCTGTTCCGCGAGGCCCGCACCGCGAACACCTTCACCAGCGAGCCGGTGACCGAGGAGCAGGTGCAGGCGATCTACGACCTGGTCAAGTACGGCCCCACCGCCTTCAACCAGACCCCGCTGCGCATCACCCTGGTCCGCTCCGCCGAGGCCCGTGAGCGCCTGGTGCAGCACATGGCCGAGGGCAACAAGGCCAAGACCGCCACCGCCCCGCTGGTCGCGATCCTCTCCGCGGACAACGAGTTCCACGAGGAGCTGCCGGCCCTGTTCCCGGCCTTCCCGCAGGCCAAGGACGTCTTCTTCGCCGAGCGCGCGGCCCGCGAGGGCTCCGCCACCCTGAACGCCGCCCTCCAGGCCGCCTACTTCATCGTCGGCGTCCGCGCGGCCGGCCTCGCCGCCGGCCCGATGACCGGCTTCGACCACGAGGGCGTCCGCAAGGAGTTCCTCGACGACGACCACACCCCGCTCATGGTCGTCAACATCGGCAAGCCGGGCCCGGACGCCTGGTACCCGCGCTCCCCGCGCCTGGCCTACGAGGACGTCGTCACGACCGTCTGAGCCACCTGAGCATGACGAGAGAGGCCCCCGGCGGTGCCGGGGGCCTTTCGTCTGCGCGCACGCGGGCGCAGCGGACGGGTCACTCCATCCGCAGCGCCGCCGCCATCGTCCTCAGCTCCTCGAAGGAACCGGTGCCGGCCACCACCGTCGTGGAGCCGGGCGTGTCCTGGAGCACCAGGGCGTCGTACCGGCCGCCGGTGTAACGGGTCCAGGTACGGCCGTCGATCTCCTCGGTCCGCTTGGTCGCCGACGCGCCCTGGCTGGCCTGGTCGATGAAGTCGGCGCGCTTCTCCGCGCCCTGCTCGACCTGCACGTACTGACCGTCCGGGGTCTGGAAGCCGAGGTGCCAGCGGTCCGACTTCTCTCCCTGGAAGCGTACGGAGGTCGCCTTCCAGGTACTCGGCAGGCCCTCGGGCGCGGCCACCGGGTAGCTCGCCGCCCGGCGGGCGGTGACCAGTTCGACCCGGTAGTCCACCCGCTTGAGGTCGGGAGCGTGATCGTCGTGCGGGATCGCGATGAAGTAGACGACCAACCCCACGATGGCGATCACGACCAGGGAGAGAACCATGTCCCGGGCCGTCTTCTGCTTGCCGTTCGAACCTGCCACGCCCCCTATCGTCGCAGGTGCCCCAAGCGCTCATCCGTGGGGTCCCCTGCTCATTTTGTCTGCCTAACGATAGAGTCGGGTCCAAGACCCTCATCCGGCCGTCGTCGTATCAGAAAGGTGCGCTCCGATGACCGAAAACCACCACCTGCCGTCCGAGCTGGACGTCCCCTCCGAGGCTCCCGACCGCAACCTCGCCCTGGAACTCGTCCGGGTGACCGAGGCCGCCGCGATGGCCGCGGGCCGCTGGGTCGGGCGCGGTGACAAGAACGGCGCCGACGGTGCCGCGGTGCGCGCCATGCGGACCCTCGTCTCCACCGTGTCGATGAACGGCGTGGTCGTCATCGGCGAGGGCGAGAAGGACGAGGCCCCGATGCTCTTCAACGGGGAGCACGTGGGCGACGGCACCGGTCCCGAGGTCGACATCGCCGTCGACCCGATCGACGGCACCACGCTGACGGCCAAGGGCATGCCGAACGCGATCGCCGTCCTCGCCGCCGCCGAGCGCGGCGCGATGTTCGACCCGTCCGCCGTCTTCTACATGGACAAGCTGGTCACCGGCCCCGAGGCGGCGGACTTCGTCGACATCAACGCGCCCGTGGAGGTGAACATCCGGCGGATCGCCAAGGCCAAGCGGTCCTCGCCGGAGGACGTCACCGTCGTCATCCTGGACCGGCCGCGGCACGAGGGTCTGATCCGCGAGGTCCGGGACGCCGGCGCGCGCATCAAGCTGATCTCCGACGGCGACGTGGCCGGCTCGGTGTACGCGCTGCGCGAGGGCACCGGCGTGGACCTGCTGCTCGGCATCGGCGGCACCCCGGAGGGCATCATCTCGGCCTGTGCCGTGAAGTGCCTGGGCGGGACCATCCAGGGCAAGCTGTGGCCGAAGGACGACGAGGAGCGGCAGCGGGCCATCGACGCGGGGCACGACCTGGACCGGGTGCTCACGACGGACGACCTGGTGTCCGGCGAGAACGTGTTCTTCGTGGCCACCGGCATCACCGACGGGGAGCTGCTGCGGGGGGTGCGGTACCGGTCGGAGACCGCGCTGACCGAGTCGATCGTCATGCGGTCGAAGTCGGGGACGGTGCGCAGGATCTTCTCCGAGCACCGGCTGAGCAAGCTGCGGGCCTACAGCGCGATCGACTTCGACCGGGCCAAGTAGGGGCGTCCGCTCGCAGGGGCGCGTGGAGCGCCGGCGGCTGCGGGTGCTCCGTGGCCGCCTTCGGCGGGGAAGCGCCCTCGGTGCGGAGAGGGCGCTCCTCCTCCGCGTGTCAGCCCGCCATACGGTCGGCCGACGCCCGCGCCGCCTTCTTCAGTTCCAGGTCCCGGCGGCGGCGCCTCGCCAGGACGACCCGGCGTTCGGCCGCCGTGAGGCCGCCCCAGACCCCGTAGGGCTCGGGCTGGAGGAGGGCGTGTTCGCGGCACTCGACCATGACCGGGCAGCGGGAGCAGACGCGCTTGGCCGCCTCTTCTCGGGACAGCCGGGCGGCGGTGGGTTCCTTCGACGGGGCGAAGAACAGGCCGGCCTCGTCGCGCCGGCACACCGCCTCGGTGTGCCAGGGGGCGTCTTGGTCCCTGTCTCGCACTGGCACCCGCTGGGCCGGAACGGCAGCGACCTGCAGGGACGAATGCGGCGGTTGCAGCACGGTCTACTCCTGACGACGGCTTCGCGAGCGAGAGACGATGCAGCAAGGCCTACCCGCTGTGCGCGCGCCTATGCACAGCGTTCCCATCCGCGAGCGCGCGGCGCAGCGGTTCACGCCCCCGCGTCAGTGCCCCAGGTGTTTGCGCAGCTTGCGGTCCACCTTGTCCTGGACGCGCTCCAGGATGTCCGCCACCCGCTTGCCCCGCTTGGGCCGCGCCTCCACGTTGCCGAGGACGGCCCAGCCGTCGACGTAGACCACCGGCGCGGCGGAGTCGACCGAGTCCAGCGGGCTCACCTCGAAGTTGCCGAGCACACCGCCGCCGGTGCCGCGCAGCGAGATGTTCTCCGGGACGCGGATCTGGACGTCGCCGAAGACGGAGACCGCCTTGATGACCACCTGCTGGTACTCGAAGATCGCCTCGCTGAGGTCGATCTCGACGCTGCCGAAGACCGCGTACGCGTGCAGCCGGCGCCCGGCCCGCCAGCGGCCCCGCCGCATGGCGCTGCTGAACACCGCCACCACGTTCGCGTCGGCCTCCCCCGGGATCGCGCCCGGGGTGGGCCGGGGCGGCACCGGCGTGTAGGCGGGGGCGGTCGGGTGCTGGTGGGCGGCGGGCAGGTCACGGATGAAGACCTCCAGCTCACCCACCGTCTTGGCGTGCAGCACCCCGTCCACGCGCTCGGCGTGCTCGTCGGCGGTCAGCCGGCCCTCGGCCAGGGCCTCGCGGAGGATGTCGGCGACCCGGTCGCGATCGGCGTCGGAGGCGCGCAGCTCGGTGGCGGGTGTGGGTGCGGTCTGCTTCTGAAGGTCCACGGAGGCAGCGTACCCACACACGATAGATCGCGACACCCCTGACTGAGCCTTACCTCACAGGTTCGCCGCCGACGGCAGGTTCTACGCTGGTGAGGCCCGCCAGCGTCGGCGGGCGCCGTCCGTCAGAGTGAGGAATGGGCTGAGATGCCGCGTAGTTCCCCCCCAACCCGCCCAGCGTTCGCGTACACCGATCTGCTCCCCCAGGGCGAGGACACCACTCCTTACCGGCTGGTGACCTCAGAGGGCGTCTCCACGGTCGAGGGACCGGACGGGCGGACGTTCCTCAAGGTGGAGCCGGAGGCGCTGCGCAAGCTGGCCGAGGAGGCCATCCACGACATCCAGCACTACCTGCGCCCGGCCCACCTCGCCCAGCTGCGCCGCATCATCGACGACCCGGAGGCCTCCAGCAACGACAAGTTCGTCGCCTTGGACCTGCTGAAGAACGCGAACATCGCCGCGGCCGGCGTGCTGCCGATGTGCCAGGACACCGGCACGGCGATCGTCATGGGCAAGCGCGGCCAGAACGTGCTGACGGCCGGCGAGGACGAGAAGCACCTGTCCCACGGCATCTACGACGCCTACACCAAGCTGAACCTGCGCTACTCGCAGATGGCTCCCCTCACCATGTGGGAGGAGAAGAACACCGGCACCAACCTGCCGGCGCAGATCGAGCTGTACGCCACCGACGGCGGCGCCTACAAGTTCCTGTTCATGGCGAAGGGCGGCGGCAGCGCCAACAAGTCCTTCCTCTACCAGGAGACGAAGGCCGTCCTGAACGAGGCCTCCATGATGAAGTTCCTGGAGGAGAAGATCCGCTCGCTCGGTACGGCCGCCTGCCCGCCGTACCACCTGGCGATCGTGGTCGGCGGCACGTCCGCCGAGTACGCGCTGAAGACCGCGAAGTACGCCTCCGCGCACTACCTGGACAACCTGCCGGCCGAGGGCTCGCCGCTCGGCCACGGCTTCCGGGACGAGGAGCTGGAGGAGAAGGTCTTCGAGCTGACCCAGAAGATCGGGATCGGCGCGCAGTTCGGTGGCAAGTACTTCTGCCACGACGTCCGCGTGGTCCGCCTGCCCCGGCACGGCGCGTCCTGCCCGGTCGCCATCGCCGTCTCCTGCTCCGCGGACCGCCAGGCGGTCGCGAAGATCACCGCCGAGGGCGTGTTCCTGGAGCAGCTGGAGACCGACCCGGCGCGCTTCCTGCCGGACACCACGGACGAGCACCTCGACGAGTCCTCCGACGTGGTGAAGATCGACCTCAACCAGCCGATGGACACGATCCTCGCCGAGCTGACGAAGTACCCGGTGAAGACCCGCCTGTCCCTGACCGGCCCGCTGGTCGTGGCGCGGGACATCGCGCACGCCAAGATCAAGGAGCGGCTGGACGCGGGCGAGGAGATGCCGCAGTACCTGAAGGACCACCCGGTGTACTACGCGGGCCCGGCGAAGACGCCCGAGGGCTACGCCTCCGGGTCCTTCGGCCCGACCACGGCCGGCCGCATGGACTCCTACGTGGAGCAGTTCCAGGCGGCGGGGGGCTCCAAGGTGATGCTCGCCAAGGGCAACCGCAGCAAGCAGGTCACCGACGCGTGTGCCGCCCACGGCGGTTTCTACCTCGGCTCCATCGGCGGCCCGGCCGCCCGTCTCGCCCAGGACTGCATCAAGAAGGTGGAGGTCCTGGAGTACGAGGAGCTGGGCATGGAGGCGGTCTGGAAGATCGAGGTCGAGGACTTCCCGGCGTTCATCGTGGTGGACGACAAGGGGAACGACTTCTTCACCGACCCGGCCCCCCAGCCGACGTTCACGTCGATCCCCGTGCGCGGCCCCGGCCTGGCGTAGCGACGCGGGCGGCGGGGAGCAACTCGCCCCCGCCGCCCGGCCCCCAGGGGCACCGCCCCTTTCGCCCCCGGGGCTCCCGCACCCGGGCACCGCGGAACAGCGCCCCCGAGACCACACGGCCCACCACGCGGCGGTACCACCGGAGGAACCAACGGGGCCGACTCCACCACCGACCGGCCGTGAGGCCACGCGGCTCGGCACGCGGCGGTGCCACCGCGGGAACCAACGGGGTCGGCTCCGTCACCGACCGCCCCAGCCGGCGTTCACGAGCACTCCGGTGCGGGGGCCGAGCCTGGCCTGACCCGCTCCTGACATCGCCTCCGGAGGCCGGAGCGGCGCGTGACGCGGGCTCAGCGGGCCGGCCACCCGACCGGCTCAATCCCGGAACATTCCGGTCCCCCCGACCGCTGTACGGGGCATGAGCGAATACCGCATCGAACATGACTCCATGGGCGAGGTCCGGGTCCCGGCCCACGCCAAGTGGCGGGCGCAGACGCAGCGTGCCGTGGAGAACTTCCCGGTCTCCGGACAGCGCATCGAGCGGGCGCACATCGAGGCGCTGGCCCGCATCAAGGCGGCGGCGGCGAAGGTGAACGCCGAGCTGGGCGTGCTGGACAAGGAGGTCGCGGAGGCGATCCAGGACGCGGCCGGCGAGGTCGCCGCGGGGAAGTGGGACGAGCACTTCCCGGTGGACGTGTTCCAGACGGGCTCGGGGACCTCGTCCAACATGAACACCAACGAGGTCATCGCGACGCTGGCGACCGAGCGGCTCGGCCGGGACGTGCACCCCAACGACCACGTGAACGCCTCGCAGTCGTCCAACGACGTCTTCCCGTCGTCCATCCACATCGCGGCCACCGCGGCCGTCACCCATGACCTGATCCCGGCCCTGGAGCACCTCGCCGCCTCCCTGGAGCGCAAGTCCGGGGAGTTCGCGGACGTGGTGAAGTCGGGGCGGACGCATCTGATGGACGCCACACCGGTGACGCTCGGGCAGGAGTTCGGCGGGTACGCGGCCCAGGTGCGGTACGGCGTCGAGCGGCTGAGGGCCTCCCTTCCGCGCCTCGCCGAACTCCCGCTGGGCGGCACCGCCGTCGGCACCGGCATCAACACCCCGCCCGGGTTCTCCGCCGCCGTCATCGAGGAGGTCGCCCGGGTCACCGGGCTGCCGCTGACCGAGGCCCGCGACCACTTCGAGGCGCAGGGCGCCCGGGACGGCATCGTGGAGACCAGCGGCCAGCTGCGGACCATCGCGGTCGGCCTGACGAAGATCGCCAACGATCTGCGCTGGATGTCCTCCGGGCCGCGCACCGGTCTCGCCGAGATCCGGCTGCCCGACCTCCAGCCCGGCTCCTCGATCATGCCGGGCAAGGTGAACCCGGTGGTCCCGGAGGCCGTGCTGATGGTCGCCGCGCAGGTCGTCGGGAACGACGCCACCATCGCCACGGCGGGCGCGGCCGGCAACTTCGAGCTGAACGTCATGCTCCCGGTCATCGCCAAGAACGTGCTGGAGTCGATCCGGCTGCTCGCCAACGTCTCGCGGCTGCTGGCCGACCGGACCGTCGACGGCATCACCGCCGACCGGGAACGCGCCCGTGAGTACGCCGAGTCGTCCCCGTCGGTGGTGACCCCGCTGAACAAGTACATCGGGTACGAGGAGGCCGCGAAGGTCGCCAAGAAGTCCCTCGCCGAACGCAAGACGATCCGCCAAGTCGTCCTGGAGAGCGGGTACGTGGAGCGCGGCGACCTGACACTGGAACAGCTGGACGAGGCGCTGGACGTCCTGCGGATGACGCGCCCGTAACCGGGAGCGGGCCTTTCCGGCCACCCGGCGACCGCCGTGACCCGCGCCGCAGCGTCGTATGCACCTGGCACCTAATATCTGTGCATGACGGACGACGGAGCGATGACACGAGTGGCGGCGGGACCGGCGGCGCACTGGACCCCGGGGACGCACATCCTGTGGCGCTACCGGGCCAACGGCGGCGATCAGTACCACATCGCCCGGCCCGTCACCGTCGTGCGCGACGACGCGGACCTGCTGGCGGTGTGGCTGGCCCCCGGCACGGAGTGCGTGAAGCCGGTCCTGGCCGACGGCACGCCCGTGCACCTGGAGCCGCTGGAGTCCCGGTACACCAAGCCGCGCACGGTCCAGCGGGACCGCTGGTTCGGCACGGGCGTGCTGAAGCTGGCCCAGCCCGGCCGGCCCTGGTCGGTGTGGCTGTTCTGGGAGCCGGGCTGGCGGTTCAAGAACTGGTACGTGAACCTGGAGGAGCCGCTGTCCCGGTGGGCCGGCGGGGTGGATTCCGAGGACCATTTCCTGGACATCTCGGTGCACCCGGACCGCAGTTGGCACTGGCGCGACGAGGACGAGTTCGCGCAGGCCCAGCGGGACGGGCTGATGGACGCGGCGACGGCCGGGCGGGTGCGGGCGGCCGGCCGGGAGGCGGTGGAGGTGATCCGCGCGTGGGGGACCCCGTTCACGGACGGCTGGCCGCACTGGCGACCGGACCCGTCGTGGACGGTACCTTCTCTCCCCGAGGACTGGGACCGCACCCCCGCGCGCGTATCCTCATGAGACCCTTGATGCGCCCCCAGGCAAGAAACGTAGGATCGTCCTCCGCAAGGGCGTAGCAGAGCAACTTCCGGGGCATGCGCCGGGCTTGACCGATCGTCACCGAGGGGCGGCAGGACGTGAGCGAGGGGTACCAGGGCACCACCACGAAGGCGTGCGGCGACCGGGCCGCCGGCCGCGCGGATCTCGCCACCGGCACAGCGGCCGCCTGCGGCCCGGCGGAAAATCCGTTCCTGGGGCACGTATTGCGGGTATCGGGAAGTCGGCGGGACCAACTGCGCGCCCGGCGCTCCCGGCGCGCAGCCCCGGACGGATGGATGCGACACGCGTGACGGAGCAGCCCACCTCCTTCGAACGCCCCCAGCCGGGCGTGGACCCCGCGGAGGGCCGCGGGGCGCTCCTGCGTACCCAGCAGCAGTCCCAGAAGCCTCCGACGCAGCTCGGCAATCCCGCCTTACCCGCACAGGCCCGGGCCGACGGAACACCGTCCGGACCGGGCACCGCCGCACCCTGCGGCAAAGGGAAGGAGCCCGCAGTCGGCCAGGGGAAGGAGCCCTCAGTCAACGGCCCCGAGCACGCCCAGCCCGCCGGCACCGAACCCGACGCCCACCGCCCGCGCCCGGCGCCGGAGGCCATCCCGGCGCAGCCCGGCGCCGAGCAGGAGCGGTCGCCGGGCGGTCAGGAGCGCCGTACCGGGCAGGGTCTGCCGCCGGGGCGGCCGATGCCGATGCGGCGCGACGGGGACCGGCTCAGGTTCGTGGGCGCGGCCACCCGGCGGATCGCCCGCGGGCTCGACCTCGACGAGATCGTCATGGGGCTGTGCCGGGCCACCGTGCCGACGTTCTCCGACGCGATCCTGGTCTATCTGCGCGAGCCGCTGCCGGTCGGTGACGAACGGCCCAGCGGTCCGGTGGTGCTGCGGCTGCGCCGCACCGACCGGATACCTCAGGAGCGGGACACCGACGGGGTGCTGCTGCCGCCGGCGTTCGAGCCGGAGCCGGAGCCGTCCGTGCTGTCGGACCTGTCGGCGCTCACCGCCGAGCTGTGCGAGGTGCGGCCCGGCGGCGCGCTGAACGAGGTGCTGCGCGGGGTGCGCCCGGTGTTCGCCGACGCCCCCGCGGCCCGGGACGCGCTGCCCGAGCTGCTCGGCGAGGGCGGTGAGGCGGTCGTACCGGGTGGGCGGCACGCGATCCTCGCGCCGCTGCGCGGCCGGCGCCGGGTGATCGGCGCGGCCCTGTTCCTGCGCCGCCCGGACCGGCTCGCCTTCGAGGCGGACGACCTGCTGGTGGCGGCGCAGCTGGCCACGCACAGCGCGCTCGGCATCGACAAGGCGGTGCTGTACGGCCGTGAGGCGTACATCGCCGACGAGTTGCAGCGCACCATGCTGCCCGAGACCCTGCCCCGGCCGACCGGTGTCCGGCTGGCCTCCCGTTATCTGCCGGCGGCGGAGACCGCGCGGGTGGGCGGCGACTGGTACGACGCGATCCCGCTGCCCGGCAGCCGGGTGGCGCTGGTGGTCGGCGATGTGATGGGCCACTCGATGACCTCGGCGGCGATCATGGGTCAGCTGCGCACCACCGCGCAGACGCTGGCCGGGCTCGATCTGCCGCCGCAGGAGGTGCTGCACCACCTGGACGAGCAGGCGCAGCGGCTGGGCACGGACCGCATGGCGACCTGCCTGTACGCGGTCTACGACCCGGTGACGCACCGCATCACGATCGCCAACGCCGGCCATCCGCCGCCCGTGCTGCTGCACCTGGGCGGCCACGCCGAGGTGCTGCGGGTGCCGTCGGGCGCGCCGATCGGGGTCGGCGGGGTCGACTTCGAGGCGGTGGAGCTGGAGGCGCCCGCCGGAGGGACCCTGCTGCTGTACACCGACGGCCTGGTGGAGTCCCGGCTGCGGGACGTGTGGACCGGCATCGAGCAGCTGCGGGAGAAGCTGGCCGCGACCGCGCGGCTGACCGGCCCGGACCATCCGCCGCCGCTGGAAGCGCTGTGCGACGAGGTGCTGGACATGCTCGGGCCGGGTGACCGGGACGACGACATCGCGCTGCTCGCCGCCCGCTTCGACGGGATCGCGCCGAGCGATGTCGCCTACTGGACGCTGGAGCCGGAGGACTCCGCCCCGGGCCAGGCCCGCCGGCTGGCCCGGCGCGCGCTCGCCCGCTGGGACCTGGAGGAGCTGACGGACTCGGTGGAGCTGCTGGTCAGCGAGGTCGTGACGAACGCCGTGAGGTACGCGTCGCGGCCGGTGACGCTGCGGCTGCTGCGCACGGACGTGCTGCGCTGCGAGGTCGGCGACGACGTGCCGCAGCTGCCGCGGCTGCGGCAGGCGCGGGCCACGGACGAGGGCGGGCGCGGCCTGTACCTGGTCAACAGGCTGGCCCGGCGCTGGGGCGCGACCCGGCTGAGTACCGGCAAGGTGGTGTGGTTCGAGCTGAACCGCGGCTGAACCCCTGGTGTGCGCAAGGGCGCCCGGTGTGCACCGGGCGCCCTTCGCTGTCGTGTCCTGTCCAGGGTCTTTCAAACGACAGGCCCTACGGGACGTTCTCCGGGTCGAGCGGGTTCTCCGGGCTGATCGAGGTCGTCGGCGGCCGGCTCGTCGGGGTCTGACTCGGAGTCTGCGTGGGCGTCTGGGTCGGGGTCTGGGTCTGGGTCGGCGTCTGCGTGGGCGTCCGGGTCGGCGACTCGGACGTCGGCGGGGCGCTGGTCGACGTCTGCGAGGGCGTCTGGGTCGGGGTGTGCGTCCAGGTCGGCGTCTCGGTCGGCTCCACGGCGGCGCCCTGGGTGGTGTTCAGGTCGAACGAGGCCTTGTCGGTGACGCCGAAGGTGTACGTGGCCCAGATCTGCGCCGGGTAGCCGCCGCCGTTGATCCTGCCGGGCGGCGGAAGCAGGCCGGTCGCGCCCTTCATGGAGACGTGGGCCTTGGTCTTGGGGTCCTCGCCGAACAGGCCGACGGAGGTGACCAGGTCGGGGGTGTAGCCGGTGAACCAGGCCGACTTGTTCTCGTCGGAGGTACCGGTCTTGCCCGCCACCTGCTGGCCGTCGCGCAGCGGGTTGTTCGCAACGGACTGCTTGGCCGTACCGTCGTCGACCACGCCGGTGAGCACCGAGGTGACCGTGTCGGCGGCGGTACGGCTGATCACCGAGCCGCCGACCGGGTGCGGCATGTCGACCGTACGGCCCTTGTTCTCGGCCGACTTGATGATCGTCGGGGTCACCTTGTAGCCGTGGTTGGCGAAGGTGGCGTAGATCCCGGCCATCTCCAGGGGGCTGGCGCCCATGGAGCCGAGGGTCTGGGCGGGCACGGCCTGCATGCCCTTGGTGTTCATCCCGAGCTTGCCCGCGGTGCTCATGACCTTGTCCATGCCGACGTCCACGCCCATCTGCGCGAAGACGGAGTTGACGGACTTGTTCATCGCCTGCTGCACGGTGATCTTGTCGTAGTCGACGTCGTCCTCGTTCGGCGGGGCGAAGCCGACCTTGGTGCCGTGGTCCATGACCTGGCGGCGGCTGGTGCCGTCGTAGACGGTGCTCGCGGTGATCGGCTTGCCGTCCTGGGTGGTGGCGTTCTGCTCCAGGGCGGCGGCGAGGATGACCGGCTTGAAGGTGGACGCCGGCTGGTAGTCCCGGCGGGTGGCGTTGTCGAAGTAGTGCTTGTAGTAGTCCTGGCCGCCGTAGAGCGCGACGATCCGGCCCGTCTTGGGGTCGACGGAGACGGCTCCGGCCTGGATGGCGCCGTCGACCTTGCGCTTCTTCGGGTCGAGCTTGCCGGTCAGCTGGGTCTTGACGGCCTTCTCCAGCGCGGCCTGCTTCTTCCGGTCGATGTTGAGGGTGATGGTCCAGCCCTTGTCGACGACGGCGTTCTCCGCCTGGGACTGGGTCAGGCCCTCCTGCGCCATGAGCTGCTGCTCCAGCTGCTGGTTGGCGAGTTCGACCAGGTAGCCCTTCTGCCCGCCGAGGCCGGGGGCGCCCTTGGGCTCCTTCGGGTAGGGGAAGTGCATGGCGTCCCGCTCGGTCTTGGAGAGCCAGCCCTCCTCGACCATGTTGTCCAGGACGTAGTTCCAGCGCTGGGTGACCAGCCGCTTGCCGGTCTTGGTGGCGACGGCCCAGTCGTACTGGCTGGGGGCCTGGAGCAGGGCGGCGAGGTAGGCGCCCTGGGCGACGCTGAGGTCCTGGGCGTCCACGCGGTAGTACGCCTGGGCGGCGGCCTGGATGCCGTAGGCGTTGCGGCCGTAGTAGCTGGTGTTGATGTAACCGGCGAGGATGTCGTCCTTGGACTTCTCGCGGTCCACCTTGAGCGAGATGACCAGTTCCTTCAGCTTGCGCGTGACGGTCTGGTCCTGGTTCAGGTAGTAGTTCTTGACGTACTGCTGGGTGATCGTGGAGCCGCCCTGCTTGCCCTTGCCGGACACCGTGTTGATCAGGCCGCGGGCGGTCCCGCGCAGGTCGACGCCGGAGTCGTGGTAGAAACTCTTGTTCTCGGCGGCGACGAAGGTCAGCTGGACCTTGCGGGGCACCTTGGACAGGTCGACGATCTCGCGGTTGACCTCGCCCTTGCGGGCCAGAATCGTTCCGTCGCTGAACTTGTAGACGTTGCTCTGCTGCTGGGCCGCGGCGTTGCCCTGGGGGATGTCCACGTACAGGTACAGGCCGACGAAGCCCAGGATGCCGAGCAGGCACACGCCGAAGAAGGTCCCGAGGATCTTCTTCCAGCCGAAGATCCGGCGTATGAGGCTCTTGGCGGGCTTGCCGGGCGCGGGGCTGCCGCCGGAGGCGCCGGGCGCGGTGCCGGCCGTGGGCGCGGGCGCGGAGCGGCGGCGCTTGGGTGCCGCGCGGTGGCCGCCGCGCTGTCGCGCTCGTCTCTCTTCCGCTCGTCCCATGGGTCCCTACGCTCGCTTCCGTCTCGGGGTCAGCTCCGAAAGCTAACACCCCTCTATATGACAAAGGGCGTCCGATCCGTTCTTTTGCGGACGTGACAATCAGCACCCGCCCCATCGGAACCGACGGCTCTCACTGGTCCAGGGTTGCTCGGCGGCGTAAAGTGATATCACTTAGCTAGAACAGAGCTAGGCACTACGAGAACCGGGGGTCCCCTGTGTCCATATCCGAGCCGGCCGCCACCGCCGACGTCCCCGAGATGCCCGCGCCCCGGGTGCGGGAGTTCACCGCCCACAGCATCGGCGGCGGACTCGCCCTGCTGCTCGGCCTGGTCGGGCTCGGCGCCGCCGTCGCGCTGTTCGCGGCCTCCGGGGCCACCCCCTCCGCCGGGGCCCGGGGCGGGCTCGTCGCGGCCGGCGTCGTCGTCCTGCTGGCGTCCGTCATCGGGATGCGCGGGCTGAACACGGTCGCGCCGGGCGAGGCCCGGGTCGTCCAGCTCTTCGGGCGCTACCGGGGCACGATCCGACAGGACGGCCTGCGCTGGGTGAACCCCTTCACCTCCCGGACCCGGATCTCCACCCGGGTGCGCAACCACGAGACCGCCGTGCTGAAGGTCAACGACGCCTACGGCAACCCGATCGAGCTGGCGGCGGTCGTGGTGTGGAAGGTCCAGGACACCGCGCAGGCCACCTTCGAGGTGGACGACTTCTCCGAGTTCGTCGCCACGCAGACCGAGACGGCCGTGCGGCACATCGCCATCGAGTACCCGTACGACGCCCACGAGGAGGACGGCCTGTCGCTGCGCGGCAACGCCGAGGAGATCACCGAGAAGCTGGCCGTCGAACTCCAGGCACGGGTGGAGGCGGCCGGGGTGCGGATCATCGAGTCCCGCTTCACCCACCTCGCGTACGCTCCGGAGATCGCCTCGGCGATGCTCCAGCGGCAGCAGGCCGGGGCGGTCGTCGCGGCCCGCCGGCAGATCGTCGACGGCGCGGTCGGGATGGTCGAGGCGGCGCTGGCCCGCATCGCGGAGGCGGACATCGTGGAGCTGGACGAGGAGCGGAAGGCGGCGATGGTGTCGAACCTGATGGTCGTGCTGTGCGGGGACCGGGCCCCACAGCCGGTCCTCAACACGGGGACGCTCTACCAGTGACGGACCCGGTGACGGGCCCCTCGGGGGCTCCCAGGCGACGGCCGCAGCAGCGCAAGCAGGTGCTGCTGCGGCTGGACCCGCAGGTCTACGAGGCGCTGGCCCGGTGGGCCGGGGACGAGCTGCGGTCGGCGAACGCGCAGATCGAGTTCCTGCTGCGGCGCGCCCTCGCGGAGGCGGGGCGTCTTCCGAAGGACACCGGACCGCTGCCGCGGCGGGGCCGGCCGCCTGTGTCGGAACCGTGACAATCGGCCCCCACCTGCGGGGCCGTACCGCCCGCCACGATCCCTGCACGGCGTGTATACATCCCGCGTATACACCGTGTGTAGAGTGCTGCCATGTCCATCGGTCACACCCTTCTAGGGCTCCTGGAGTCCGGCCCGCGCCACGGCTACGACCTCAAGCGGGCCTTCGACGAGAAGTTCGGTCACGACCGGCCGCTGCACTACGGCCAGGTCTACTCCACGATGTCCCGACTGCTGAAGCACGGCCTCGTGGAAGTCGACGGCATCGAGGCCGGCGGCGGCCCCGAGCGCAAGCGGTACGCCATCACCGACGCCGGCATCACCGACGTCGAGCGCTGGCTCGCCACCCCGGAGAAGCCGGAGGAGTACCTCCAGTCGACCCTCTACACCAAGGTCGTCCTCGCCCTCCTCACCCACCGCGACGCGTCCGACATCCTCGACACCCAGCGGGCCGAACACCTGCGCAGCATGCGGATCCTGACCGACCGCAAGCGCAAGGGCGACCTCGCGGACCAGCTGATCTGCGACCACGCCCTGTTCCACCTGGAGGCCGACCTGCGCTGGCTCGAACTGACCGCCGCGCGCCTCGACAAGCTCCGCGCGGAGGTGGTGGCCCGATGACTCCCCCGCCCGGAACCCTGCTCGCCGCCGAGAACCTGCGCAAGTCCTACGGCCCCACCGTCGCGCTCGACGGCGCCGAGTTCTCCATCCACCCCGGCGAGGTCGTCGCCGTCATGGGCCCCTCCGGCTCCGGCAAGTCCACGCTGCTGCACTGCCTCGCCGGCATCGTGCCGCCCGACTCCGGCTCCATCACCTACGACGGCCGCGAACTGGCCGGCATGAGCGACGCCGGGCGCAGCGCCCTGCGCCGCAGCGAGTTCGGCTTCGTCTTCCAGTTCGGGCAGCTCGTCCCCGAGCTGACCTGCGTGGAGAACGTGGCGCTGCCGCTGCGCCTGAACGGCACCTCCCGCAAGGAGGCCGAACGGGCCGCGCTGACCTGGATGGAACGCCTGGAGGTGGACGACCTCAAGGGCAAACGGCCCGGTGAGGTCTCCGGCGGCCAGGGCCAGCGGGTCGCGGTGGCGCGTGCGCTGGTCACCGGCCCCCGGGTGCTGTTCGCCGACGAGCCGACCGGCGCGCTGGACTCCCTCAACGGCGAACGCGTGATGGAGCTGCTGACCGACGCGGCCCGCTCCACCAACGCCGCCGTCGTCCTGGTCACGCACGAGGCCCGGGTGGCCGCGTACTCCGACCGGGAGATCGTCGTACGCGACGGCAGGTCACGCGACATGGAGCGCGCCATATGAACGTCCGGCAGTGGTGCAGAGACCTGGGCATGGGGGCCCGGTTCGCCTTCACCGGCGGGCGCGAGGGCTGGGTCCGCATGCTGCTGACGGCGGTCGGCGTCGGCCTGGGCGTGGCCCTGCTGCTGCTGACGACGGCGCTGCCGAACATCCTGACCGCCCGCGACCGGGTGGAGAACGCCCGCCAGGACTTCTCGGCCGCCTACGACACCCCCAAGGCCGGGAACACCGTGCTGGTCGGGGTCACCGACACCGAGTGGCACGGCAAGGACATCCGCGGCCGGCTGCTCGAACCGGAGGGCGCCCGGGCGCCGCTGCCGCCCGGCGTCGGCCGCTTCCCGGCGAAGGGCGAGATGGTGGTCTCCCCCGCCCTGAAGAGGCTGCTGTCCTCGGACGGCGCGGGGCTGCTGCGCGAGCGGATCCCGTACCGGATCACCGGGACCATCGGTGACAGCGGACTGATCGGCTCCCAGGAACTCGCCTACTACGCGGGTGCCGACGGCCTCGTCCCGCACGCGGGCGGCGCCCGGGTGAACCGGCTCAACGCCTTCGGCAACCCCGACCCGGTGCCGGAGCAGACCGACCCGGTGCTCATCCTCATGACGCTCGTCGTGTTCGTCGTCCTGCTCACGCCGGTCGCCGTCTTCATCGC
The DNA here is from genome assembly GCF_040609555.1 of Streptomyces sp. NPDC004658. NCBI lineage: Bacteria > Bacillati > Actinomycetota > Actinomycetes > Kitasatosporales > Streptomycetaceae > Streptomyces > Streptomyces sp. NPDC004658. The sequence goes on along the minus strand of NZ_JBEXKG010000068.1, from coordinate 17,211 downwards.
CGCGGCCGTGCGGTTCGGCGGCGAACGGCGCGACCGCCGGCTGGCCGCGCTGCGGCTGGTGGGCTCCGACAGCCGGATGACCCGCCGGACCGCGGCGGGCGAGGCGCTGGCCGGGTCGCTGCTCGGACTGGCCGTCGGCACGGTGTTCTTCCTGATCGGACGGCAGGTGGCGGGCTCGGTGGAGGTCATGGGGGAGAGCTTCTTCCCGAGCTACCTCGACCCCTCCCCCGCCCTGGTCGCGCTGGTGGCGGTGGCGGTTCCGGCGGCCGCGGTGCTGGTGACGCTGCTGGCGATGCGCGGGGTGGTCGTGGAACCGCTCGGCGTGGTGCGCACGGCCAGGCAGCCCCGCCGGCGCCTGTGGTGGCGGCTCCTGCTGCCGCTGGCGGGCCTGGCGATGCTGTACCCGATGATCGGCAACGGCCGTTCCCACGGCGACTTCAACCAGTACCTCGTCACCGGCGGCGTGCTGCTGCTCCTGGTCGGTGTCACCGCGCTGCTGCCCTGGCTGGTGGAGGCGTTCGTCAGCCGGCTCGGCGCGGGCGGCGTCTCCTGGCAACTGGCCGTACGGCGGCTCCAGTTGAGCAGCGGCACGGCCGCCCGCATGGTCAACGGCATCGCGGTGGCGGTGGCCGGGGCGATCGCGCTGCAGATGCTGTTCGCGGGCGTGGAGAGCCAGTACACCAAGGAGACCGGCAGGGACCCGGGCCGGGCCCAGATGGAGGTCGACCTGTCCGATCGCACCCACCTGGCCGCAGCGCGCGCGGAGTTCGCCGGCGCCAAGGGAGTGCGGACGTCGGTGGCGCTGTCCACCGGCCAGGTCGGCGGCAAGCGCCGGGAACCCGACCGCGTCGCCCCCGTCACCGTCGGGAACTGCGCCGCGCTCAGGGAGGTCGCCCACCTGCCGTCCTGCCGCGACGGCGATGTCTTCGCCCTGTACAACCCGTACTCGGACCCCGGTTACCAGAACGGGCTCCGGCCCGTCATGCGGCCGGGTGCGCGGGTCTGGATCGACCCGACGCAGGGGGAGGCGCGCGGCCGGGAGATCCCCTGGACGCTGCCGGCCACGGTACGCAAGGCCACCGCGCGCAAGGACTCGCTCCAGGGCGACCCCAGCGGCCTGCTGGTCACTCCCTCGGTCCTGCCCGCCCAGGCCACCGCGACACTGTACGGCCACGTCTATCTGCGCCTGGACGACACGGTGCCGGACGCCCAGGAGCGCGCGCGCACCACGGCCGCCCGGACCGACCCGCTCGCCTACACCTGGACCTGGGCGGCCACCGAGCGGTCCGACCGGTACACCTCCCTGCGCACCGGCCTGTTCATCGGCGCGGTCTGCGTGCTGGCGCTGATCGGGGCGAGCCTGCTGGTCTCCCAGCTGGAGCAGTTGCGCGAACGACGCAAACTGCTCTCCTCCCTGGTCGCCTTCGGCACCCGGCGCCGCACACTCGGCCTGTCGGTGCTGTGGCAGACGGCCGTACCGATCGCGCTCGGTCTGCTGCTGGCCTCGGCGGTGGGCCTGACCCTCGGCGCGGTCCTGCTGAAGATGACGGCGACCCCGGTCTCCGTCGACTGGGCGAGCGTCCTGTCCCTGACCGGCGCCGGCGCGGCGGTGGTCCTCGCGGTCACCGTACTGAGCCTGCCGCCGCTGGTGCGGATGATGCGGCCGGAGGGGTTGCGCACGGAGTGAACCGGCCGTCGGCCGGCCGCGCGGTGGTGAGCACCCCTGGCGCTCACCCCTCCAGCACCCGTACGGGCAGCGCCCGCAGCGCCTCCCGCAACGCCCCCGCCAGCTCCTCGTACTCCGCGGCGCGCGCCGCCCCCGCGCGCATCGCGAACGCGACCCGGCGGCTGGGGGCCGGGTCGGCGAAGTACCCGGTCAGCAGCCGGCTGCCGCGGGTGGTCTCCAGTTTCAGCGCGGTGCGCGGGAGCAGCGTGCAGCCGAGGCCGCCGGCCACCAGCTGGACCAGCGTGGACAGGCCGGCGGCCGTGGTGGTGACCGGAGCGTCCTCGCGGCCGGCCTCCCGGCAGATGTCCAGCGCCTGGTCGCGCAGGCAGTGGCCCTCGTCCAGGAGGAGCAGGTTCAGCTCCTTCAGCGCCTCGCGCGGGATGCCCTCCCGGCCGCCGAGCCAGTGGTCCACCGGGGTGACGAGCACGAAGTCCTCGTCGAAGAGGGGCAGTTCGACGACCCCGGGGACGCCGAGCGGCACGGCCAGCAACAGCAGGTCGAGCCGGCCGGAGTTCAGGCCGTCGACCAGGTTGGCGGTCTGCTCCTCGTGCACCTGGAGGTCGAGGTGCGGGTAGCGGTCGTGGACGAGCCGCAGCACGGTCGGCAGCAGATACGGCGCGACCGTGGGGATCACCCCGAGGCGCAGCACCCCCGTGAACGGCGCCCGGACCGCCTCGGCCTCCTCCAGCAGCGCGCCCACCGCGTCCAGCACCGCCTTGGCCCGCACGGCCAGCCGCTCCCCCGCGGGCGAGAGCAGCACCTTGCGGGTCGTACGCTCGAGGAGGGTCACCCCGAGGGTCTCCTCCAGGGCGGAGACCGCACCCGAGAGGGCGGGCTGGCTCATCCCGATGGCCGCCGCCGCGTCCCGGAAGTGCAGATGCTCGGCCACGGCGGCGAACGCCCGCAGCTGCGCCAGGCTGGGCTGCCTGCGCTTGCCGTTGCTCACGGTCACTGATAACTACCTCCGATCAACACGACCGAGTGTAGCTATTTCACTAATCAATGCACCCTGTGCCACCATCGATCACGTCCAACCCATGGGAAACACCCCAAAAGGGAAGTTTCTTCGCTGCAAGGAGAGCGTGTGCTCACTGTCGGTGACAAGTTCCCCGAGTTCGAACTGACCGCCTGCGTCTCGCTGGAGAAGGGCAAGGAGTTCGAGCAGATCCACCACAAGTCCTACGAGGGCAAGTGGCTGGTGGTCTTCGCCTGGCCCAAGGACTTCACGTTCGTGTGCCCGACCGAGATCGCCGCGTTCGGGAAGCTGAACGACGAGTTCGCCGACCGCGACGCCCAGATCCTCGGCTTCTCGGGTGACTCCGAGTTCGTCCACCACGCCTGGCGCAAGGACCACCCGGACCTGACCGACCTGCCGTTCCCGATGATGGCGGACCCCAAGCACGAGCTGATGCGCGACCTCGGCATCGAGGGCGAGGACGGCTACGCGCAGCGCGCCGTCTTCATCGTGGACCCGAACCACGAGATCCAGTTCACGATGGTCACCGCCGGTTCCGTGGGCCGCAACCCCAAGGAGGTCCTGCGGGTCCTGGACGCCCTGCAGACCGACGAGCTGTGCCCGTGCAACTGGAGCAAGGGCGAGCAGACCCTGGACCCGGTCGCGCTGCTGGCTGGTGAGTGACCCGTGTCGCTCGACTCCCTGAAGTCCCGTATCCCGGACTACGCCAAGGACCTGAAGCTCAACCTGGGCTCGGTCATCGGCAACTCGGAGCTGCCGGCCCAGCAGCTGTGGGGCACGGTGCTGGCGACCGCCATCGCCTCCCGCTCCCCGATCGTGCTGCGTGAGCTGGAGCCGGAGGCGAAGGCGAACCTCTCGCCGGAGGCGTACCAGGCCGCCAAGGCGGCCGCCGCCGTCATGGCGATGAACAACGTCTTCTACCGCACCCGGCACCTGCTGTCCGACCACGAGTACGGCACCCTGCGCGCGGGCCTGCGGATGAACGTCATCGGCAACCCGGGCGTGGAGAAGGTCGACTTCGAGCTGTGGTCGTTCGCGGTCTCCGCGATCAACGGCTGTGGCATGTGCCTGGACTCGCACGAGCAGGTGCTGCGCAAGGCCGGCGTGGAGCGCGAGACCGTCCAGGAGGCGTTCAAGATCGCCTCCGTCGTGCAGGCGGTCGGCGTCACCCTCGACGCCGAGGCCGTGCTGGCCGAATAAGCCGGACGCCGAGGACCCCGCTCACCCCTGGTGGGCGGGGTCTTCCGCGTTCTCCGCCGGCGCCCCGTCCGCGTTCTGCGCCACGGGCTCGTCCGCGGGCTCCGCCGAGGCGGGCCGCTGGACCTCCAGCGAGTACTGCCGCAGATACCCCACCACCGTGTTGGTCACCGCCACCAGCGGCACGGCCACCACCGCACCACCGATACCGGCCACCATCCCACCGGCGGCCACGGTCAGCACGACCGCCAACGGGTGCACCCGCACCGCCCGGCCGAGGATGAACGGCTGCAGGCGGTCGGCCCCGGACGCCGAGGACCCCGCTCACCCTTGGTGGGCGGGGTCTTCCGCGTTCTCCGCCGCCGTCCCGTCCGCGTTCTGCGCCACGGGCTCGTCCGCGGGCTCCGCCGAGGCGGGCCGCTGGACCTCCAGCGAGTACTGCCGCAGGTACCCCACCACCGTGTTGGTCACCGCCACCAGCGGCACGGCCACCACCGCACCACCGATACCGGCCACCATCCCACCGGCGGCCACGGTCAGCACGACCGCCAACGGGTGCACCCGCACCGCCCGGCCGAGGATGAACGGCTGCAGGACGTGCCCCTCGATCTGCTGGACCGCGAGGACGACGACGAGGGTCATGACGGCGGTGAAGACGCCCTGGGTGACCAGCGCGACGATCACCGCGAGCGCGCCGGAGGCGACCGCGCCGACCAGCGGGATGAACGAGAACAGGAAGATGAAGACGGCCAGCGGGACGGCCATCGGCACGTCCAGGAAGTAGATGCCGATGCCGATGAAGATGGCGTCGATGAGGGCGACCAGGACCGTGCCGCGGACGTAGGCGGTCAGGGTGCGCCAGGCGCGCGGGCCGGCGCCGGCCACGCCCGGACGGGCGGCGGCGGGCACGAGCTTCAGGAACCACTGCCAGATCCGCTTGCCGTCGTAAAGCAGGAACAGCGTCGAGAAGAACACCAGCAGGATGCCGGTGAGGGCCTCCACGATGACCTGGACGCCCTCCAGACCCGCCGACGTTATCTGGTCGGCGTTGGCGCCGATCGCCTCGCGGAGGTTCTTGGCGATCTGGTTGATCTGCTTGTCGGTGACGTGGAAGGGGCTCTTCAGCAGCCAGTTGCGCAGGTCGTCGATGCCGCTCTGGATCTGGTTGGAGAGCGTGTCGATGTTCTCCATGACCTGCCAGGTCACGAACCAGCCCATCAGGCCGATGACGACGAAGCCGCTGATGGCGGTGAGCGCGGTGGCCGGGCCGCGCGGTACCCCGCGCCGGGTCAGCCGGGCGACCGTCGGCTGGAGCAGCGCGGTGACCAGCAGGGCGATGACGAACGCGAACACCACCAGCTGGATGGCGCTGATGACCCGCATCAGCACCCAGACCGTGCCCGCCAGGACCAGCAGCCGCCAGCCCGCCTCGGCGGCGACCCGGACGCCCCACGGCACGGCCTCGGCCGGATCGGGGCGGGGACCGGAGGGCGCCGCGGGCCTGCGGGCGGGCGTAGCCGCGGCCACCGGTGCGTCGGCCACCGCGGACGCGTCGGCGGGCTCGACGGTCTCGGCGTGCTCCTTCTCCACCTCGGCACGGCGCTCGTCCAGGCGCTCGCTCATCTCGGTGAGACCGGCCCCGAGCCGGCCGAGCCACCCTGGCACTCGCGACATGATCCGTCCTCTTCCCCCGCGTCCCCGGGTGCTCGCCACCACTCCCCCGCTGGAGTCGTTCGGATACGACCGTACAGGGCGAAAGCCCCTCCCCTGAGGACGGGGAGGGGCTGCGCGAGGTTGAGAGGAGCACCGGCGAAAGGGCGCGGTGCCGGCGGAGCGCCTAGTACCAGTGGTTGGCCTGCCAGAACGACCAGGCCTGGCACGGGCTGCCGTACCGGCTGTTCATGTAGTTGAGGCCCCACTTGATCTGGGTGGCCGGGTTGGTCTGCCAGTCGGCGCCGGCCGAGGCCATCTTGGAGCCGGGCAGGGCCTGGAAGAGACCGTAGGCACCGGAGGAGGCGTTCACGGCGCGGTAGTTCCAGCTGGACTCGTGGTCCACGATGTTGCTGAAGCACTGGAACTGGCCGCCGCCCACCATCTGACGCGCCATCGCCTGGATCTGCGCGACGGTGTAGTTGGTCTGGACCGGGAAGCTGGAGGAGTCGCGGACGTCGGTGCCGCGGCTGGCCGCGGCCTTGGCCTCGGCGCGCTCCTTCGCCTCCTTGGCCGCCTTCTCGGCGAGCTGCTTCTTGGCGATCGCGGTCTCGGCGGCAGCCTTGCGGGCCGCTTCCTCGGCGTCCTTCTTGGCGCTCACGTCCGCGGCGATGGCCTGCGCGTCGGCCTGCTGCGTCAGGGACGCGGTCTGCACCTGCGCCTGCTGACCCGCGGGTATGTCGGCGAGGAGCGTGGTGTCGGCTGCCGTCGCCTCGGCGTCGTTGGTCTGCGCGGTGCTGCCCGAGGCAACGCCGACGACGCTTCCGACAGCGGTGACCGCGGTGGCGGAGGCCACTGCGAATCCCCGGACCGAAATCCGGCTCACACGGTTTCCTTCCAGCATCGCCCGCTTCGGTGACCCTGGCGGACGCGATCGTGCCCCTGACACTGGCCTCCCAACTGCGGGGTCACGGGAGGCGCGGGCCCGGTGGGCAACTCCCGCGAAGGGAGCGCCGCGTGGTGCTCGGGCGGCATACGACGAACTCTATGGAGTTGGTGGTGCCGAAGTGGCGCCGTACCGCTGGGGGTACAGCTGTGTCGTATGCGGGGCCTGACAGGAACGAGACTCTGCCGTAACCGGACGCCGCGTGGCAATTCTGTGTTGCGTGTGAAAGCTCACATCCTGTTTGGCCCCGGCGATTTCAGGAAAGCTCCACGCACGAAGGCGCCGCCCGGCTAGGCTCATGGCCTTTGCCGGACGGCGCCAACAGTCGTCGTCAGTACGGCAGATGGGTCGGATGCGTCAGATGTGTCCGTCCTCCAGCATTTCGGTCACAAGCGCCGCAATCTGGGACCTCTCGGAACGCGTCAGCGTGACGTGCGCGAAGAGCGGGTGCCCCTTCAGTTTCTCCACCACGGCGACCACACCGTCGTAACGGCCCACGCGCAGATTGTCGCGCTGGGCGACGTCGTGGGTGAGAACGACCCGCGAATTGGCGCCGATCCGGGACAGAACGGTCAGCAGCACGTTCTTCTCCAGGGACTGCGCCTCGTCCACGATCACGAACGCGTCGTGCAGCGAGCGCCCGCGGATGTGGGTCAGCGGAAGCACCTCCAGCATCCCGCGCGCGGTGACCTCCTCGATGACCTCCCGGCTGGTGACCGCCGAGAGCGTGTCGAAGACGGCCTGGGCCCACGGGCTCATCTTCTCCGCCTCGGTGCCCGGCAGATAGCCCAGCTCCTGCCCGCCGACCGCGTACAGCGGCCGGAAGACCATCACCTTCTGGTGCTGGCGGCGCTCCAGGACCGCCTCCAGGCCCGCGCACAGCGCCAGCGCCGACTTGCCGGTGCCGGCCCGGCCGCCCATCGAGACGATGCCGACGTCCGGGTCGAGCAGCAGGTCGAGCGCGATGCGCTGCTCGGCGCTGCGGCCCTTGATGCCGAACGCCTCCCGGTCGCCGCGCACCAGCCGGACGTTGCCCTCGGCGGTGACCCGGCCGAGCGCCTTGCCCCGCTCGGACTGGATGGTCAGGCCCGTGTGCACGGGGAGGTCGGCCGCCTCCGGGACGTACACGTGCCCTTCCTCGAAGAGGATGTCCACCTGCTCGCCCGGCAGGGTGAGTTCGGTCATCCCGGTCCAGCCGGAGTTCTCCGTGATGGCCAGTTCGGCGCGGTACTCCTCGGCGAGGAGGCCGACCGAGGACGCCTTGATCCTGAGCGGCAGGTCCTTCGACACGACGGTGACGTCGAACCCCTCGGCCTGCAGATTGCGGGCCACCGCGAGGATGCGCGAGTCGTTGTCCCCCAGGCGGTAGCCGGTGGGCAGCACGCTGGGGTCCGAGTGGTTGAGCTCGACCCGGACCGTCCCGCCCAGCTCCCCGATCGGGATGGGGGCGTCGAGGCGACCGTGCTTCACCCGGTAGTCGTCCAGCAGGCGCAGCGCCTGGCGGGCGAAGTAGCCGAGCTCCGGATGGTGCCGCTTGGCCTCCAGCTCCGTGACCACCACGATGGGGAGCACGACCTCGTGCTCGTCGAAGCGGGCCAGGGCGTTCGGGTCGGCCAGCAGGACGCTGGTGTCGAGAACATACGTGCGCCGGTCGGGCTTGTGGCGCTTTGTGCTGGTCACCACGGAAGGACGTACCCCCTCGGATGAGGTCGGGGAGCGACGAAGTGATGCTGGACCGGTGTCCGGCCCCCGCGCACGGCGGGCCGTGAACCGGCCCTCCGCGGCTGCTTCCGTGCGGTGACCGCACGGTCGGGCTGGTGCAAAGGGCCTCCCGGGCGGGCGACCCCGTGCCGCCCGCTGAGATCCGACGCCCGTGGTTCGGGTGTCGACCTGCTTGGCTTATGCCCTCGATGATGCGCGGCCATGCAAATGCGGCCACCAGCGCGCCGGTGAACTCCTTGTTACGTTCCCGCCAATCGGGGTAAACGAGGACGCCCCGTCACCGGACGGCGACGGGGCGGGGCCGGGGCGGGGCCGGCGGGTCAGCCGCCGTACCGGCGGTGACGTGCGGCGTAGTCGCGCAGGGCGCGCAGGAAGTCGACCTTCCGGAAGGCCGGCCAGAAGACGTCGCAGAAGTAGTACTCCGAGTGGGCGGTCTGCCAGAGCATGAATCCGGACAGCCGCTGCTCCCCGCTGGTGCGGATCACCAGGTCGGGGTCGGGCTGGTCACCGGTGTACAGGTGACGGCCGATCATGTCGATGTCGACGGACTCGGCGAGGTCCTCCATCGACACGCCCTTGTCCTGGGCGTCGAGCAGCATGGAGCGCACGGCGTCGGCGATCTCCTGCCGGCCGCCGTATCCGATGGCCACGTTGACGAGTATCCCGTCGATGTGGGCGGTGGCCTCCTCGGCCTCCTTCAGGGCCGTCTGCATCTGCGCGGGCAGCAGGTCCATCGTGCCGACGTGGTGCACCCGCCAGCGGCCGTCGGCGGCGAGGGTGCGGACGACGTCCTCGATGATGCCGAGCAGGGGGACGAGTTCCTCCTGCGGCCGGTCGAAGTTGTCCGTGGACAGCAGCCAGAGGGTGACGACCTCGACGTCGGTCTCGGTGCACCAGCCGAGGAACTCCTCGATCTTCTCGGCACCGGCCCGGTGGCCGTGGACGGTGCTGGAGCCGGACGCCTTCGCCCAGCGGCGGTTGCCGTCCATGATGACGCCGATGTGCTTGGGCACCTGGGCGTGGTCCAGGTGGCCTTCCACCCGGCGTGCGTAGAGCCTGACGAGCAGGCCGCGCAGCTTGTCGCGCAGGTTCACGTGACCCTCCGGGGGTTGGGCGCGGGGGATGGGGTGCCGGAGCCGTTGAGCCTACCGCTGCTCGGGGGTTGGTCATGGCCCGCCCCTTCAGTGGGGACGGCGGAGCGGGGCCGGGAGGTTCCCGTCCCGGGATCCCGGGACGGGACGAAAAACGGGCCGGTCCGTGGGGGGGAGACGGACCGGCCCGAGGGGGGGTTTCCACCATAACCCTTCGTGAGGGATGGTGGGCGCATCGGCGGGCCACAACTACTCTCCGGAATCATCCGGCGACGCCCCGGTGGTCGCGGAATGCGGGGTTCATGAGGGTTTCATGGCCAGTTCACAGCGGAATTCCAGGGAAATCCGGTCGGATACGAACGGATTCGCAAGGATTAGGCCATCTTGGGGGCTCATCGGCGAGTTGCCCCGGGTCCCCCCGACGGGCGACGCCGTCAGCGAAGGGTGGACTTGACGCCTCCGCTACGCCAACGGACGGAGATCACCCGGCTCCACGGCACCGCGCAGCCCCCTCCACTGCGCGGTACCGCCCGCGCAGCTTTGCTGACGCGAATAACCTTGGTCTGAACTTACGTGATCGGCCCGACCGATGTGAACCGCGCTCGATAACAATGTGGAAACCTCCGGCAAACTCCGGTCGTACTACGGTCGATGCGCCGGCTTGCGTACGTCGAACAGATGCCGGGAGCTGTGCGCGACGAACGGGCCCTCCTTCTCGATCCGTTCGTGCAGCGCGCGCAGCCGCGGCTCGTACGCCTCGACCGTGAAGTCCGGGACCATCCACACCACCTTGCGCAGGAAGTGGACGACGGCGGCGATGTCATGGAACTCCATCCGCAGCCGCTCCGCCCGCAGCCCGGTCACCTCCAGGCCCGCCGCCTCGGCGTCGGCCCGCTCCCGCTCGGGGTCGCGGGCGGCGCGCGCCTCCTCCGGCTGGGGCCCGAGGAAGTACTCGACCAGCTCGAAGGCGCTGCTCGGCCCCACGTGCTGGGCGAAGTAGGTGCCGCCGGGCCGCAGCACCCGGGCGATCTCCGCCCAGTACGGCCGCACCGGGTGCCGGCTGAGCACCAGGTCGAACACCCCGTCCGCGAACGGCAGCGGCGCGTCGTCCGGGGCGGCGACCACCACGACACCCCGCGGCCGCAGCAGGGCCGTGGCCTCCGCCACGTTCGGCGGCCAGCCCTCGGTGGCCGCGACCAGCACCGGCCGGGCGGGCTCGGCCCGGCTCAGCGCGAAGTCCAGCACCTCCCCGCCGCCGGTCTGGATGTCCAGCGCGGCCTCGGCGCCGGCCAGCCGCTCCCCCGCCGAGCGGGCATACCCCCACGACGGCCGCTCCTCGGTGGCCCGGCCGGCGAACCACGAGAAGTCCCACCCCTCGGTCGGTACGGCGGAGCCCTCGGCCACCAGGTCTTCGAAGGAACGCGCGACAGTCATACGGGCATCATCCCAGCGGGGCCCCGGCGGTTCCCGCCATTTTCCGCTCCGGCCGGGACCGCTCTCAGCTCTCCCCGGACGGCTCCGCGAGAACCAGCATCACGTGCTCGTCCGTCCCGTGGCGGACGGTGCCGGTCCGCCGGAACCCGTGTCTCTCCAGGAGCCGCACCGAGGCCGTGTTGCCGGAGAAGGGGTCCGCGTACAGCGGACGCACCGGCTCCAGCTCCAGGAACCGGCCGAGGGCCTGCGTGCCGACGCCGCGGCCCCAGTACGGCCGCCCGAGCCAGTAGCCGATGAACCGCCGGCCGTCCTGCGTCCAGGACACCACGCTCCCGGCGGCCTCCCCGCCGACGGTGACCGTCCGCACCAGGCAGTCGGGGTTGCCGAGCACCCGCTCCCGCCAGTGCCGGAAGAAGGCTTCCCGCGGCCGGGGGGTGAACCTCGACCGCCGGACGGCTTCGGGATCGTGCTCGTACGCGAAGAGGGCTTCCAGATCCTGGTCCGTGACGGCCCGCAGGCGCACGGGGAGATCGGGGGCGGGCGTCACGCTCTCGCGTTCACCGGTCAGGTCGGCCTCAGGTCGGTCTGTCATACGGCAGAGTGTGACACCCGCCACTGACAATGCCCCTGACCTGCGGCGACTCCCCGTCCAGTCCCGCACCTCCCGTTCAGGGCACCAGCGGCCGGACCTCCCGCGCGGCGAACCGCACGAAGCCCTCCGGGTCGGGCTCGTCCGCCGTCGGCTGCAGGACGACGGTGTCCGCACCGGCCTCCGCCAGCCGCCGTACCGCCTCGGCGACCGCGCCCGCGTCCCCGGCGACCCCCACGTCCGCCCCCTCCCCCACGCCCTCGGCGGCCAGTTCGGCCCGCAGCCGCGCCTCGGCGCCGGTGCCCGTGGCGGCCAGCAGATAGACCACGACCCGGTGCGAACCGTCGCGTCCGGCGGCCCGCCGCCCCTCCTCCACGAGCTTGCGGGCCCTGCGCACGCCGTCCGCCGACGTGGTCGCGGTGAGCAGGGTGCCGTCGGCCTTCTCGCCGGAGAGCCGGAGCGTACGGGGTCCGGTGGCGCCCGCGAGGACGTCGACCGGGCGCCCCGGGGGCCAGTCGAGGGCGACGTCGTCCAACTGGACGTACCGCCCGCGCACGCTGAGCCGTTCCCCGCGCAGCAGCGCGCGCAGGGCGTCGAGGTGCTCGCCGAGGAGGCCCAGCGGGGAGGCTGCCCGGGCACCGACCTGGCCCATCCAGTCCTGCACCCCGTGACCCACGGTCAGCACGGCCCGGCCGGGGAACATGCGCTCCAGCGAGGCGGCCTCCATGGCGGTGACGGCCACGTTCCGCAGCGGCACGGGCAGCAGTCCGATCCCGACCCGCACCCGCTCGGTCCAGGCGAGCGCGGCGGCGGCCGTGGACACCCCGCCCTCCAGGAAGCAGTCCTCCCACAGCCAGAGTTCTTCGAGCCCCACGTCGTCCGCGAGGCGGGCGACGGCCCGCAGCCGCTCGGGAGGAAGCTGGGGGCGGAAAACGACACCGAGTCCGGTCATGGACCCCTTCCTAGTGGGGAGGACGGGAAAGGACAACGGATTTGTGTCCCTGGGCGAGTTGACGACACGGACGGCTGTGGCACGGGAGGGTGGGGCATGGGGCGGCGCTGGCGGGACGGGCGGGGACGGCTGAACGTACGGGCGGGCTCGGCATCGGCCCCCGCATCCGCCTCCGGTGCGGAACAGGCCGCCGCCGGCGTCTCGCTGGAGATCGCGGCCTCCTACCGGGCCCGGACGAAGGGGCTCCTGGGACGGGACGCGGTCGAGGGGGCGCTGCTGCTGTCGCCGGCCAGCGGGGTGCACACGTTCGGGATGCGGATCCCGATCGACGTCGCCTACCTCGACCGCCGCCTGACCGTCATCGCCGTCCGCACGATGCGCCCCGGCCGCCTCGGCCTGCCGCGCCTGCGGGCACGGCACGTACTGGAGGCGGAGGCGGGGGCGATGGCGGGGTGGGGGGTGCGGCCGGGGGTACGGGTGGAGGTGGAGCCGTTGTCCTAGAGCCTGCCTGACGATGCCTCACTGCTGGGTACGGGGGAAGGACACCTCGACCCGGCGGTTCTTCTTCCGGCCGGCCTCGGTGGAGTTGTCGGCGATCGGGTACTGCTCGCCGTAGCCGCGGACGTCGAAGGTGACGGACGGGCTGTTCAGGTCCTGGTCCAGTACGGCCTGCACCGCGTTGGCCCGCTGCTTGGAGAGGGTGTCGCCGTGGGCGGAGGAGCCGAGGTTGTCGGTGAAGCCGAAGACACGGACCTGGGTCGCGTTCTGCCTCCTGATCTCCTCGGCGATGCCGGCGATACGGGCCTTCGCCTCCGCGCCGAGCTTCGAACTGTCCTTGTCGAACAGCACCTCGGCCTGGAGGGCGAAGGTCACGTCGGCGTTGGTGTCCTCGCGCCGTTCGTCCCCGCTCTGGTCCTCCACGACCGACTTGATGTCCAGCACCTTGGGCTCCGCCAGCGTGGCCCCCTCCGGAAGCTTCAGATCCGGATCCGTGGGGTCGACCTTCACCGGGGCGGCGGCGGAGGGTTCGGTACCGGGGGGCTCACTGGGGCCGGTGTCGTCGGCGGCGGCGGGGGTGGCGGGGAGGTTCACGACGAACAGCAGAGCAGCGGCCGTGAGCGCGATCCGGGGTGCGGTGATCACTTGAACCTCACCCGGAAATCTTGATGGGGGCGCTGGCGAAGGTGGGCAGTTGGAAATCCACCTCGGTGGTGTTCGCCGGGGGTGCTGGGAACTGCATGAAGACAGGGACCGTGTCACCCGCCCTGACGGACTGAACGCCGGTCGTCGTCAAAGGCCGCCCGTCGGTGTCCCGCAGGACGTAGTAGCGCTTTCGCGCCTTCGAATCCACAAGCGTGGCTCCGCCGAAGGACTGCCCGTTCTTCATGATTTCTGTCTCGTTGCCGGTCAACTGGGACGACAGAACCGCATCCTTGCTGCCGTCATTCTTGAGCTGTCCGTTGACGGTGACGAACCCACCGGAATCTCGCTGCGCAGACATGATCTTGAGCGTCAGTCCGTCAGGGCCCCGCAGCTCAGCCAGCGGTTGCGCGGACTGGCCCTCTTGAGGGCTCGCCTGAGAGCCACCCCTCGTGGAGGGAGACGCAGAAGTGTCCGGCTTCTTGTCACCGCTGTCTCCACTGCCACAACCTGCTACACCCACGGCCAAGCCCACAGCAATGGTCATGGCGACCATTCCCCTGCGAGCCTTCGCAGTGAATCGCATGCTCATCGCGCTGCTTCCCTTTTCCATCGTCGTCCGCTTGTCAGTCGGCGGCCAGGTGAACATCGAAGAGGTCCTCGGGCGCGGGAAGAGTGGATTCGTCATCAGGGTCCAGCTTCCACGGCTCGCCGTCGCAGGTGAGTTGGGGCAGCTCATCGCCTTCGGCTGCCTCCTCGGGAGGGTCGAACGTGCAGCGTGGCTCGATGACGGCAACGGCGGAGGCCTCGGAGTGGATGTCCTCCGTCCCGGGGACGACGGAATCTCCGACCGACTTGTTCGTTTCCACATCGACCGTGTACCGCAGAAGCCGCCAGTTGCAGTCATTCAGCGTGGCGTCGTTCTGCGCCGCGAGCTGCTGCGCACGCGCGCAGGGGTTGTCGATCGGTGTCTTGCCGTCGAAAACGTCCTCCCACTTGTCCGGGTCGAGCAGATCGGCGACCCATGCAGCGGCGAGTTGGTCGCGCCCGTTCTGCGCAGCAGCCAGCACGGCTGCGTCGGCGGCTGTCTGTGCGCCACCGCGGTTCACCGAGGCCTGACCTACCGCGAGGTAAGCGAACGCAAGAAAGAGCAGGCCCGCCACCACCGTGATGTAGATGGGGAAGGCCTGCCCAGAGTCGCCGCGTGCGCGCCGGACGATCAGGTGATCTGCGCGATCTTGGACTTGATCTTGTCGAGGATCGTCTTGCCGATGTCCGTACCCGTGATCGCCAGAACGATCGCCACCACTACCGCGATAATGCCCAGGTACTCGACCGCGGTCTGCCCCCGGTCGCCGCCGCGGCGGCGCATGGCCTCTACCGTCGTGTTCTTCCAGCCGTTGACGCGAACCTTGGTCGCCACAGCCGTCTTCAGCAAAAGATCGCTCACGGTGCTCCCCTCCGGGCTTGCTTTCGACCGACGCACCGTAGAGCGCTCCTACCGGCCGCACAGAGGGCCCCAGGACCCAACCCCAGGCCCATTCGTGGCTCCGGGATCGCCGTCGTCCGGTCATATCAGGCCACCCCCAGCCACTTCGCCGTCGCCTGGGATCGCGTCGTGCTGTGGAGCTTGGCGAAGATGCGGTTGATGTGGTTCTTGACCGTCTTCTCGCTGATGAAGCAGGCGGCGGCGATCTGCTGGTTGGTCATGCCGGACGCGATGAGGTCCATGATCTCCGCCTCCCTGCTGCTCAGCCGGAACCGTGACCGGAACGACTGTCCCATAGAAGGTTGCAGTTGCGAAAGTCCTTGGGCGGGTAAATTGGCGTCGGCAGCGAGCCCTTGGGGGTTCGCGTGTGCAGGTGCATCCCCCTTCAGCTCCTCCAGCAACGCCCTCGCCGCCCCCGGCGTCACATGCGGCCGGCCCTCCCGTACGTCCCGCACCGCCCTCACCAACTGCTCCGTCGTGAACTCGCCGTGCACCAGGTATCCCCCCGCCCCCAGTCGCAGCGCCTCCCGCACGGTCTCCGTCTCGTGGCTGTAGGTGAGCATCATGACGGGGGCCAGGCCCACCAGGTGGGGCAACGCCGAGATTCCGTCGACGCCGGGCATGCGGACGTCGAGGAGGATGACGTCCGGCCGGTGCCGGACCGCCGCCTCGTACGCCTCCCGCCCGTCCCTCGCCTCCGCCACCACCGTGGTGTCCGGGTGGCCCGAGAGCAGGGCCGTCAGGCCGGCGCGGACGACGGGGTTGTCGTCGGCGACCAGCAGCCGCAGCGGCGGGGACTGCGGCACCGGCGGCGGGAACGGCTGTGGTGGTCGTCGGGGGCGCATGTGCCTCCTCTCAGGTGTTCCGGGTCGCGGGGGCGGGCCCTGGCGGTGCCGGCAGCGGGACCTCCAGGCGGACCTCCGTGCCTCGTTCGTGTGTGCCTCTTCCGATGCGGATGCGGGCGCCGGCCTGTGCGGCCCGTTCGACCATGCCGAGCAGGCCGAAGTGGCCCGAACCGCGCAGTTCCTCGAGTGTGGTGCCCGGGGGGAGGCCCGTGCCGTCGTCGTGGATCGTGAGGCGCAGCAGGGGGCCGTCGACCGCCGCCCGGATGTCCACGCGGGTCGCGGACGCGTGCCGGTGGGCGTTCTCCAGTGCCTCCGCGGCGATGGAGAGGACGTGGCGGGCCAGGGGGGCGGGCAGCGGGGGCAGACCGGGGGCGTCGCTCGCCTCACCGTCCGCGTCCTGTCCGTCCCAGCCGCACGTGACCTCCAGGCCCGTGCGCCGTGTGAATTCGGCCGCACGATGGGCGAGTTCCCGCCACAGCGGGGTCGGGTCCGGCGCGTCCGGGTGGTCCCGGCGCAGGTCCGTCAGCAGTTCCCGGGACTCCGCCGCCGCCCTGCGTGCCGAGCGGGACACCAGGTCGGCCTGTTCCCTGATGCGGGCCGGGTCGGGGGTCCCGGCCGACGCCGTGGCCGCGAGGCCGTCCGCCGCCAGGGCGACGCCGTACAGGGTCTTGGCCACGGAGTCGTGCATCTCGCGGGCCAGCCGGGCGCGTTCCGCGCTGACCGCCTCCGCCGCCGCGAGGCGGGCCTGGACCGTCGTCAGGGCCTGGGTCGCGGCGCCGTAGCGGAGCATCAGGTTGCGCAGGGTGGAGCCCATGGCGCCGGCGATGACGCACAGGCCGGGGAGGAGGAGGGCCTCCGCCACCGGCGCGTGGCGGTCGGCCTTCAGCGTGGCGTGGACCAGGAGCAGGATCAGGGACTGCAGGGAGGCGAAGCAGGCGGCGCCGCGCCAGCTGTAGACCAGGCCGGCCAGGAGCGGGGTGCAGACGCTGACGTAGGCGAGGGTGGTGTCCGGGCCGGCCGAGACGAGGAGGAGGGAGCCGAAGAGGGTGTCGGCGGCCAGGAGGCTGGGGTGGCGCAGGAGGAGGGGGCCGAAGCGTTCCCAGTCCCGGAAGAGGACGTAGGACACCATGAAGGTGACGACCACGGCCGCGCCGACCAGGCGGGCGCCCAGGCCGGGGGCCGCGTTGAGGAGGGCGGCGGGGGCGGACAGGACGATCATCGCCAGGCGGAAGCCGAAGACCTGGCGGCACATGGCCTGCAGGGCGCGGATCTGGAGCTTCTCGGACGGCTCGGTCGGGGGCGCCGCCGTCCCGGCCGCCGCTGCCGGCGGGTGCGGTGAGGTCTGCGCCGACGGGCGGGCCGGTGAAGCGTGCCTCGTCGTCGCCCCGGACCGGCTGCCCGCCCCGCCCCCTGGCCGTGGGCGGCGCGGAAGGCGGCGCAGGCGGCCTGGCGGC
>NZ_JBEXKG010000067.1:0-38933 GCF_040609555.1 Streptomyces sp. NPDC004658 | reverse complement strand
CGCGGCGGCCGGCCGGACGCCCTCGGCGCGCTCACCTTCGGTCTGGCGCTGGTGGCCCTGGTCGCGGCCCTGACGCTGGGCCGGGACGGCTGGCTGCGCGCGCCGGTCGGGCTGCTGCTGGCGGCGGCCGTCGTCCTGGTCGCCGTGTTCGTCGCGGTGGAGCGCCGGACCGGCACCCCCATGATCGACCTCGGACTGCTGCGGCACGCCCGTTTCCTGGCCTCCTCGGCGGGCGGCCTGTTCACCGGCCTGGCCGTGATCGGCCTCTTCAGCTTCCTTCCGGCGCTGCTCCAGCAGTCGCTCGGACTCTCCCCGCCGGCCACGGCCGGGCTGTTCCTGCTCTGGTCCGGCCTGAGCTTCGCCGTCGCCCTCCAGGTCAAGCACCTGGCCGGCCGTGTCGCCGCCCGCACCCAGCTCGCCCTCGGCTTCGCCCTGCACACGATCGCCGTGGTCACGATGCTCGGCGCCGTCGGCTCCGGCTCCTGGACCCGGCTGCTGCCCGGCCTGATCGTCGGCGGCCTCGGCAGCGGGCTGCTCAACGGAGCGCTGCCGCTGCTCGCCGTCGACTCGGTGCCGCCGCAGCGGGCCGCGATGGGTTCCGGCGCGCAGCAGACCTTCCGCTACGTCGGCTCCTGCGCCGGCGTGGCCCTGACCATCGCCGTCGCCACGTCGGGCGGCAGCCTGGCCCGGGGCACGAACATCGCCCTGCTGGTGTCGGCGGGGCTGGCGGTGGCGGGCGCGGTGAGCGTGCTGGCGCTGCGGGAGCGGGGCTGAACCGAGCAGGCAGCGGGGGCGGACCGGCCTGAACGGGCGCGCCGGGCCTGGGCGGGGTGTTCGGCGGGTCCGGCTCACCCGGGCCGCGTCGACACCAGCCTTCCCCAGACCACCAGCCGGTACCGGGAGGTGAACTCGGGGTGCGGGTGGTCAGGGTGATGTAGGAGCCGGGTGCGTCGTACCCGTACCCCGGCCGCACGAGCGAGCGCGGGACGGGCCGGACGACCGCCGAGTCCCCGGGCGACGTGCGCGGCAGGATCCGGTCGACGTCGTAGGTGTACGTCACCGTCCGCGTCTCCACCTCGATGGCGTCCCCGCGCCGCAGCCGGGGAAGGTACCGGAAGGGCTCGCCGTGCGTGTTCCGGTGCCCGGCGAGCGCGAAGTTCCCGGCGCGGCCCGGCTGCCCGGTCCCGCGGTAGTGGCCGACGTACCCCTTGTCCAGCACCTCCGCCCTGCCCACCCCCTCGGCGACGGGGACGCGCAGGCCCAGCCGGGGGATGGTGAGCACGGCGTACGCCTGGGAGCGCCGGGGCAGGGTCGCGGGGCTGTACGGACGCCGGGGCCCGTGGGAGGCGCCGGGCCGTCCGGACCGCGTGGCGAAGGGCACGCCGGCACCGCCGGGAGAGCCGCCGTCACCGGCGGTCGTACCGCCGTCCCCGCCGGCCGCCGCGGCACTGCGCCACTCCCGCTCCCGTGCCGCCACCTCCCGCTCGGCCCCGCGCCGGGCCTCCCGGTCGGTCCACCACATCTGGTGGGCGACGAGCAGCAGGAGGACCAGCCCGGCCGTCACGAGCGCCTCGCCCACGCTCCACAGCACCCGCCCGCACCGGGCGCGCCTGCGCCGATCGCTGTGCCGTACGACCCGCACGCCCGCCACAGTCCGCATCCGCGCCACCTCCACCGGAGCCGCCCGCACGATGGGCGCAGCGCCTCCAACTGGCCAGGGACAGGTCGGTGTCCGTCCCGTTCGAGGCGACGTCGGTGCAGACGCTCCAGATCGACGGCGTCACCGTGTGACGGGAGCGGTCATGACAGGGGCAGGGCGTCCTGGTAGCCGTTCGAGGGCCGGGGGACCTTCGTGACCGTGCGCGCGTCGAGCGCGACCGGCGCGGAGCTGGTGCCGAGCCGCCCGCCGGGGTGCCAGGTCCCCGTGACCGTCACCCAGGTGTCGGCGGGCAGCTCGGGGCCGCCGTAGATCCGCACCTTGACCGACTGGGCGTCCGCCGCGCAGCAGTTGAGGATGATCCGGGTCAGCTCCCAGGCGCCGCCCCGCGTGCCCGGCAGGGGCGTGACGAACCCGGTCATCCGGATCGTGCGCCCCTCGATGGCCTGCCCGCGGTCCTCCCTCACCCGGCTGGTGAAGTCGGAGAGGGTCATGGGCAGGGGCGAGGTGGCGGGCAGCGGGTCGAAGTCGCTGTCATGGGTGACGGTCTTCGCCGGCTGCCGGGCGGCGGTGTACGCGCCGAGGGCGGGCGGGGTGTAGAAGAGCAGGCTGAGGGCGGGCAGGAGCAGCAGCCAGGAGACGCGGGGCAGGCCGGAGTGATCGTGCCCGTGACCGGTGCCGGCGTCGCCCCGGTCCAGGGCCGCGCTCGCGACGCCCAGCAGGAGCAGGACGGCCCCGGAGGCGATGAGCGGGAGCCGCATGCCCTCCTTGACGTAACGCAGGCAGAGGTCGGTGAAGAGGGAGACGTGCAGCAGCCCGAGCCCGCACAGGGCGAGCAGCCCCGCCCGGAGCGCTCTCCTCCCGGCCCCGTTCACAGCAGCACCCCTCCGATCAGCGTGCTGCACAGGACGGCGACGACGACGGTCGCGGCGGAGAACCGTACCGCGAAGGCCCGCCCGAACGTCCCCGCCTGCAAGGCGATGAGCTTCAGGTCGACCATCGGCCCCACCACCATGAACGCCAGCCGCGCGACCGGCGGGAACCCGGTCAGCGAGGCGGCCAGGAACGCGTCGGCCTCGGAGCACACCGCGAGCAGCACGGCGAGCCCGGCCAGGAAGAGCACGGACAGCCAGGGCGCGGCGGCGAAGGTGTCGAGCACGGAGCGCGGGACGGCCACGTTGAAGGTGGCCGCGGCCATGGCGCCGAGCACCAGGAACCCGCCGGCGTGCAGGAAGTCGTGCTGGAACCCGCGCCGGAACTCGTCCCACCGGCTGTGCCCCCGCTGATGCCCGGTGTGCCGTACGACGGGTCGCAGCCACTCGGCCCGTCCGAACCGCAGCCACAGCCACCCCATGACGACGGCGGTGGCGAGGGAGGCGAGCAGCCGGGCGAGCACCATCGCGGGGTCCCCCGGGAACGCGATGGAGGTGGCGGTGAGCACGACGGGGTTGATGGCGGGCGCGGACAGCAGGAACGCGAAGGCGGCCGCCGGGGTGACCCCGCGGCCGATGAGACTGCCGGCGACCGGCACGGACGCGCACTCGCACCCCGGCAGGACGACCCCCGCGACCCCGGCCACGGGCACGGCGAGCGCGGGCCGCCGGGGCAGGATCCTCTGGAACACCCCCTCCGGCACGAAGGCGTTGATCGCGCCGGACAGGGCCGTGCCGAGCAGCAGGAACGGCAGGGCCTGCACGGTGACGGCCAGGCACACGGTCCGCCATGCCTGCACGGCCGGGGCGTCGCCCCAGCGTCCGAGCAGGAAGAGCGCGCTGCCGGGCACGACGGCGGCGCCGAGGAGCAGGACCGGCCAGTACCGGGGCGGCGCGGGGGCGTCCGCACCCTCCCCGGCGCCGGCCGGACGACCGTCCTCGACCAGCACCCCCGTGTTCCGCATGCCGACTCCGCGTGTAGACGTCGGCACAGAAGATATCCCTCTGTGCGTACCGGATGTGCGTACCGGCGGGACGGCCCCCTCCTCGGCACTCCCCGGGGCTCCGGGGGACCCCTCGGCGGCTCACTTTTGTCACGTCCCGGCAGTACGGTGTCCCCCATGCGCCCCGACACGCCTGCCGAGAACGTCGACCACACCGCCGAAGCGGCACGCCTGGAGCGGACCGCTGACCTGTACCCGGAGGACGCCGAGACCCTCCTCCTGCGGGCCGCGGCCCACCTGGAACTGTCCGGCGACCGACCCGCGGCGACCACGCTCTACGACCGCCTGCTGTCGTCCGCCGACGGGCTGGACAACCCCGCCCTGGTCCGCGCCCTGAAGGCGTCGAACCTGTGGGAGTACGGCCACGAGGCCGAGGCCAGGGCGATCATCGAGGGCATCCGTACGACGGCCCCCCGGGACCCGGCCCCGTGGGTGATCGTCGCGGAGGCCCTGGAGTCCCACGACGAGCTCGAAGCGGCGGCGAAGACGTTCACCGAGGCCGCCGACCTGCTGCTGCCGGACTCGTCGGAGGAACCCCCTCCCGCCACCCACCCCCTCCTGTACGGCCGCCACCGCGTCCGCCGCATGCTGGGCCTGCCGCACGACGACCGGGACACCCTCGCGGACACCCTGCACACGTCCCCGGTCTCCCTGGACGAACTCCACGACCCCAAACGCGTGTGGTCCCTCGGCTCCGACAACCCGGCGGAACTGGCGGCGGAGATCTCCCGCCTCCGCGCCGAACTGGGCGCCTACCGCGAGGCCCTCTCCCGCCCGTTCCCGGTCGCGATCCTGCACTGGCCGGCCCCGGAACTCTCCGAGCTCCTCTCGGCGTACCCCACCCTGTCCTCGGAGTACCCGTCCCACGCCGAGCACCTGTCGACCATAGAGTCCTCCCTGCGCGAGCTGTCCGCCTCGGGCACGCCCAACCTCGGCATCGTCACGGGCACGGTGCCGTCGTACGAGGCGTTCGCGGCGTCGGAGGGCTCGTCCCCGTCGGACCCGGCCCTGCTCCCCCAGTACGCGACGACGCTGGCCGCGCGGGGGCGGGCGGTGGGGTGGCCTCCGGGGAGGGGGGCGGGGTGTTGGTGTGGGTCGGGGCGGCAGTATGGGGAGTGTCACGGCCGTTCCGAGCTCTGAAGGCCGGCGAAACGGCGGGCGTGGCGGGGTCGATCGGTCTCATGATGCAATCGGCATTGCAGTCCTGGCCCGGCGTTCGGGCGGGGGGAATCCACCGGCCTGTCGAGCCTCGTCACGATCGTGAGGCGCAGCCATCTTGAGCATCATGAAGCCGTCATCGCCAGCCGTCTCGGCCCGCATGAGCAGCCAAGCCAGCAAGGACACAGCCGCCGAGTTGATGGTCCGACGGCTACTGCACGCCGCCGGGCTGCGCTATCGCGTGGAGTACCCGGTGCCGGGCATGGCCCGCCGCCGGATCGACGTGGCCTTCACCTCGGTCAAAGTAGCTGTCCTGATCGACGGCTGCTTCTGGCACGGTTGTCCCGAACACGCGACGCAGCCGAAGTCGAACGCTGAGTGGTGGCGGAACAAGCTGGACCGCAACATGGCACGAGACGCCGAGACCACCGCACATCTTGTGGCAGCAGGCTGGGAAGTCCTGCGCTTCTGGGAACATGAGCCACCGCAGGACGTGGCGTTGCGTATCACTGCGGCGGTCGAGCGGCGGAGAGCCCTCAAGGGGCGGGGGAGGAATCGTTGAGCAAGCTGACCTTTGTCGACGTGTGCGCGGGGGCGGGTGGTCTCGCACTGGGCCTGGAACGGGCCGGATTCGAGCCGCGCCTGCTGCTCGACGAGGACGACGACGCCTGCCGGACTCTGCGGGCCAACCGTCCGCACTGGAACGTGCTGAAGACAGACCTCCTCGACTTCGATCCCGTGGACCATCCAGAGGTGTACGACGTCGATCTGCTGGCGGCCGGTCTGCCACGGGTGAAGTCGAGCGCGGCGGTGACGCGCAGGTCGTCCGACACCGAGATCCGGCTAATCCAGGCAACGGCCTATCTGGTCCACGCCGTCCAACCACGAGCGTTGATCATCGAAAATGTGCCCACCTTGGTCGACGGGGACTCCTTCGAGTCGATTCGGGACTTCCTCTGCAAAGAGTTGGCACACCTCGGGTACGAGTTGTCCTGGTTCGCCCTGAATGCCTCCGACTTCGGCGTCCCTCAGGACCGCGCACTGGGCATCCTTGCAGCCGTCAAGCGACAGTGGGCGAATGCCTTCCGACCGCCTCGACCCACCGTCAACGAGTACGTGTCGGTCGGAGAGGCCTTGGCGCCCTCGATGCGTTCCCGTGGCTGGCCCGACGCCGACCGCTGGGCAGCACAGGCGACGAGCGTGGCGCCGACCTTGGTGGGTGGATCCAAGACCCACGGGGGTCCGGACTTCGGACCGACCGGCACCAAGGCCAAATGGCGTCGGATGGGGGTCTATACGAAGTCGTTCGGCAACAAGCCACCCGGCCGCGATTTCAAGTGGGATCCGTCACTCGGGGACGACGGACTGGTGCGGATAACAGTGGACCAGACGGCTCTCCTCCAAGGCTTCCCCGAATCATGGGAGATCGCCGGGCTCAAGACCGCCCGCTACCGTCAGATAGGGCATGCGACGCCGCCACCCGTCGCTGAGGCGCTGGGGCGGTCCGTCGCCGAAGCATTGAACCGGGATCCGGTTGTCCCCGCCGCCGGCTAGACTTCCGCCACATGACCAGCACGCCGCCCCATCAGCCCATCCTCGACAAGCCCTTTGTCCTGGACCTGTTCGCAGGGCCTGGCGGGCTGGACGTGGCCGCACACGTGCTCAATGTGCCGAGTCTCGGTGTCGAATGGGACAAGAGTGCCTGTCTGACGCGTTACGCGGCCGGTCTGGACACCTTGCACGCCGACGTGAGCGCAGTTCGTAGGGATGCCTTCGAGTCGCTTCCCCCGGAGATCAACGTGCTCGCCGGTGGCCCCCCGTGCCAGACGTACTCGGTTGCGGGGAGCGGCGTCGGCCGTAAGGCTCTGGACGAGGTCAAGGGCTACATCGAACAGCTCATGACGGGCGTCTCGGACGAGGAGATCGACAAGGAGCTGCAGAAGCTCAGCGATCCGCGCACGGCGTTGGTCCTCGAACCTCTCCGGTACGCGATCCAGGCGACCAGGAGCCCGAACCGCGGCAACCGACCGTACGATGTCATCGTCCTGGAGCAGGTCCCCGCGGTCGAGGCCCTCTGGGAGCACTACGCCTTGGTGCTGCAGAAGACCGGCCTGCCCGATGGCACCAAGTACCAGGCCAAGGTCGACGTCCTCGACACCGAGACATACGGGGTTCCGCAGACCCGATCGCGAGCCGTGCTGATAGCTCGCCGTGAGGGGCTCGGTGAGCCCTTCCTTCCCGAGCCGACCCACCGCGCCTACGAAGCGAAGCAGTGGAATCGCAGGAACGACAAGGCCGCCGCTCTCACGCATCAGCCGGCTCTCGACGAGGAGATCGCTCAGGAGCCGGTGACGCGCCAGGGGAAGGCCGAGGGACCGCAGCCGTGGGTGTCGATGCGCATGGCCCTGCCAGGGCGCGAGAAACCATTCCTGGTCCGCTCGAACTACGGCAGTTCCGGAAACCCGGGGCGACGCGGTGTCCGCACCGACCAGCAACCGGCCGCCACTGTCACCGGCCGCATCTCGCGCTTCGTAGTGTTCGAGCACTTGGACGAGAACATCGTCTACGAGGGCCCTCGGTTCAGCATGAACGAGGCGGGGATGCTGCAGAGCTTCCCACCGAACTACCCCTGGTCGGGCACGGCGCAGGCACAACAGGTGGGCAATGCCGTGCCGCCTCTCTTCGGCGCGCACCTGCTGAGCGCCGCGCTCGGTCTCCCCGCGCCGGACCCGGAGGTTCTGCGGAAGCCATGGGTGCCGGCCACGGAGGAGAAGCGGGCCAAGCTCCGCAGTCACGGCTGCGGAGCTGCAGAAGACTGCACCGCCCGCTGCCCGTGTCCCGAGGATCAGGCTCCGCCGCGCTCTACCCCGCGCAAGAAGAAGGCATCGGCAGAGTAACCACGGCGGTCGCCCGATCAGACCTCGCTCTTCCTGCCCCTGACCGGCGCGGTCTCGAAGAGTTCGGTGAAGTGGTCGACGAGTGCGGCCACGGACTCCTCCGGTACAGGATCCTCGTCGGGTCCGTCCGGGAGAACGTGGCGCGATACCGGAGGTGCCGTCGCCGCCTCCGCGATCCAGTTCCGCAGAGCGGCCGGGTCCCTGAGCTCGTCCGGTGCGAGGACGTCATAGACCAAAGTCGCTCCGGCCGCGGTGATGGCGACGCTCAGACCGTTGATCTCTCGCCCTGTGGTGATCTTGCCGCTCTTCACAAGGCGGACGAGGGCCTGGGCGGTGGGACGGTGATCGATCATGTCCCTCCGCAGAACCGTGTGGATGAGGTCCTGGTTGCCACAGGCCACCTCGACGGGCTCGTAGTCCGGCCCGTTCCTGAACAGCTCGGCCGCCCACCACAGACGGGAGAAGCACTGGCGGTCCGCGGGCCCCTGGAAGCGCTCCGCCGGGATACGCCGCTCGGGCCGCGCTGCCGTCGACTCCGACAGGTGTCGCCAGGCCACGTAGTCCGGGGCAACCGCCAGCGCCAAATGTGTCCACAGGCGCTTGTCCGCCGCTTCCCGCCGGGTGAGGCGCAGCGTGGCATGAAGCCGCGGTGCGAGCCACGCGTCGGCGCGGGTTCGGTCGTCGCGGAACTCGAAAATGGCGTCTTCCACCAGGCTGCGGATCGGTTCGACCGCCCATCTGGCGTCGTCCTCGGGGAGCGGTTCGACGACCTTGGCGAGGTCGATGCCGCCGTGGACCTGTTCGGCCTTGAGCAGTTGATCAGTGAGGAACCTGTCGGCGGCCGATGCGGGGAGCAGCGCCAAGCGCTCCGGTACGTGGTCGGGCTGGGTGATCACTTCTCGCTCTCCCGGTTCGCTTGTTCGAGACTGCGGATGGCATAGCCCAGCGCCCTGGAGGCCTCGGCGCGTCGGATCGCTGCGTAGTGGATTCGTGTTTGGAGTTCGGCCCAGCCCGAATCGCCGGTGCGCCGACGGTGCACCTGTCGCAGGGCCTCCTCGACGTGCACGCCGGGTACGACGTCCGGCAGCATCTCCCGCAGGACCTCGCCCTGCCAGTCGGTGGGGAAGACCGGGTTGCCACCGGGCTCGATCTCCAGATCGCCGATGGCGCCGTGGAACACCGCGGTCCACACGTCCGTGGCCATCTGGGCGACGAGGAGGTCGCGGACCTTGCTCTCGACGCCGGAGCCGCTGCTGTCCAGCAGCCCCACGATCCCATCGACATCGGTGTTCACGAAGACCGTGGGCACCCTGGCCGAGGTGTCCACGATCCAGGGCGCGTCGGCGTAGGCCCGCAGCCATTCCCTGGAGCTCCTGGTGAAGGAGGCTTTGCGGGCCTCGAGTTGGAGGCCGCTGACTGGTTCGTCGGAGACCGTGTCGATGATCCAACTGCGGTCGGTCTCGGCGATCGACCGCCCCGCCACTCCATCGACCGTGCCGACGGCGTAGATGGCGAGGGAGGCGCGCCCCAAGTGGTCGTCGCGGAACACCTCCATGGAGCCCGACCAGTCACGGCTGCCCTTCGCGTCCCGCGTGAGGTCCGTCGCGGTACGGACGTTGGTCTCGCCGTCCACGAGCACGGCGAGGACGCGCACGTCGGACCAAGCCGCGTCCGGCGCGTCAGCCCCGGGGGGCAGCGTCGCGGACAGGCCGACGGTGGCGCTCGTCCAGTCGTCGTGTCCCGCGACACCGAGCGCGACGGCCTGCTGCTGGGTCGAGTAGGCGCTGGTGTCCAGCTGGTCCCGCGTACCGTCAGCGAGTTTGAGGGAGACCGACGTCACCCGGAACGTGATCGGCCGGTTGAGGCGCTTGTACGGATAGATCTTCACGCGTCACTCTCCCTTGTCGGCCCGCAGTTCGAGCACCAGGCGGGTCAACGCGGTCCTGACCGGGTGGCTGGTGACGTCGGTGGCTCCACGGAACGTTGCGCGGCGGACTCCGGGGGTGAAGCGGAGGGTGCCGTCCTCCACCTCGCAGCCCTCGACGGCCTCGAGCTCCGCCCAGTCCAGTTTCGGACGGCCGCCGGAGCGGACGTCCAACTGGGCGACGGGCACCATGGGGACGATCTCGTCGCCACGCGGGATGCTGACCTCGGCGGTGATCCGCCACTCGCCCGCATCGCCGATCGTGGCATCGAGCCCGTTCAGCACCGGGATCACGGGGCCGGTGGGCATCTTCGCCTTGGGTCGGTTCTTCACGGTCAGCGCCTTGCGCAGGCTCTCGCCGCCTTCGCGGCTGCTGCGCCTCGGGCGCGCGACGAGTTCCCTGACCGCGTTGTTGACCTCCTTGGTCAGCCCCTCGATCCGCCGGTAAGCGGAGGGCGACCAGCGCAGAGTCAGCTCCTCCGTCTGGCCCCAGCGGTCGTGCTCGGGCGGTTCCGCCGCACGCAGGAACTCCTCGGCCTCCTTGGCGAAGGGGGCCGCTTCCCCGGCAGCCTCACCTGCCAGGAGAACCGCCTGGAACGGGTTGGTCCCGAGCGGCAGTCGAGGGACCGTGGCCTTCCTGACGGTCATGCGGTTGCCGCGCAGCGTATGCACCTGATTGATCGGCCTGTCGTTGTCGCCGGCCGCCTCGGTGACCAGCAACACCGCTTGGTGGATCCCGAGTGTGCCGCCCACGGTACCCCCCGACAACGGCAGCTTCAGGGGAACGTTCCGAACCGCGACCTGCCCTGCTTCGGTGAGCCTGTCCACCGTGGTGCCCTCGTAGAAAGCTCGCAGGGCGCGGGTCCTGGAGGGTTGTTCGACCGAGGGGTCAACCTTCGTCTCCTCCACCACCACCTCTCCGTCGTTGCGCAGAGCACGGACCGACACCTCCAGAAGGGGGAGTCGGCCGCCACCACCGGTCATGGCAGCCCAGAAGTCACGCCCCAGCGCCTGGACGAGCCGTTTGTGCATCCTGCGGATGTCGCGGGTGTCCTCGTCCCCTTCCTCCTCGACGATGTCGTCGTCGAGGTCGGACGTGTTCGCCTCCAGGCTGGCCACATCATGCGCACCGACGATGAGGAAGGACGTACCGGGCTCGTCGCTGTCGCGGCTCAGGTGCAAGCGCGCCACGGTCTCCTCGTCCGCCCACCAGGAGCGGACGACCTCGGCACCCGGCGAGTCGGGATCGGGACGTCCGAGCCAGGCGGGGCCCGCGTACGGGCGACCGTCGACTTCTCTCCACGGCAGTTCCAGACGGCCGATCACTCGTCGCTCGGTACGCCCCTCATGGGGAACGGAGAGTGTGGAGTTGATGAGCACCAGCCCGAGCGCACTGGTCGCCCACAGAGTCGCTTTGCCCAGACCGTAGGAACCGCCCGCCGAGCGTCCGGACTTGAGGCTCTCCAACTGACGCCTGACAACGGCGGCGAACTTGCCGTCCTCGTAGTCGTCGCCGGTCAGGCCGGAGGCGTTGTAGTCGTCGACACGGAGCAGGACCAGACGGCCCTTCTCGTACATGTCCCGCACACCGGCATCCACAACCCGCCCGACCTTCTGATTGCCGGCGAGTTCGGAGACGGCCGAGTAGTGGGGGAAGAGGTCCTTCCAGAGGATGGCGTCACGGAAGGAGTCAAGGTGCTCACCGGTCAACTCGTGCAGGGTGTAGCGGACCCGCACGGGACGGCCGTTGTCCGTCAGACGCTCGTCGAGGCTGTTCTGGCAAGTCTCGCGCGCAAGCACCTGTACGTCCGCATCGAAGGCGAAGGCGGCGGCATTTCCGAGTTCACGTCCGCCGTCGGGGTAGCCGGGACGGTGATACCACGTCACGGGGAGACCGGCCTGGGTGTCGGTCGTGCGGGTGTGCACGGTGCCGAGATCCGTGCCGAGCGCCTTGGCGATGTCAGCCATCGCGGTGGGGCGTGGCGTCGACCTTCCCGTGATCCAAGCGGAGACTGCAGCTCGGGTCAGTCCAAGCTCCTCGGCCAGTTCGGCCTGCGTCTTCCTCGCGAGCTTGAGCTGCCGGGCCAGCCACGGCCCGAACTCCTCACCTGTCTCCACGCGCCACCTGCTCTCCTGAGGTCGTCGCCGTGACGCTAATTTGACATCATCGATCTTGTCAACCAACAGTTAACGGAGATGCTTCGCCAGACATCCCCACACCGGTGTCCCATTTTGCCCGCATTGTACCTATGGCGAGGTTTCCCCTTGCCTCATTAAGGGTGAGGCGAGTAACTCCCCTTCACGGCAGTCGACTTGGGGCTTGCACGGTCACCCCCGGCACCACTAGTCTGATTATCGATGGGAAATCCATCCCGCTCGCACAATCTGCATCCAGAGCGTCGGGCAGCTGGGGGAGAAGTGCGCCCGAAACCATTGCGGCGCAAGAGGGGACAGCTGTATCCAGGCGCGCAAAGCCAGCCACACAAGAGACTTTTCCGAAACCGCTGGCGCCCCGAGATCCTCGCGCAGTAGCGTGATCGCGGGAAAGAAGAATCCCACGATCTGAACAATTCGGTCTTCGCGGGGGCGTGTCCCATTGCACCCCTGTACGAATAGTAGAAAACGTGACAGGGGGGCTCAGAATTGGACGACAAAGATTGCTGTTTCCTGCTGCTCTCGGGCCGTGAGAGCAGCGCCTTTTGGTTGGACATCCATCTGGCAGCGAGCAAGGCCGAGGTGGCCGAGGTACTTCACCGGCACAACGTGTCCGAGGACGACTTCGTCAAGGAGTTCCCGGACTTGGCCAAGGTGGTCCAGGTGTTGCCGGCCCAGGGCTCCGCGAGTCAGTGAGCCGCCTGTTCACCTGCGTCTTCGAGTCGTACCGAAGCCGCTTCCCACCGACCCCCGAACACGCCCGAGCGCCATGGGCCGGCTTCGCGCACGCTGCCGCCGGCCCGCCCGTCGCCCACCTTTCGTCCTCCTTCACAATAGGGAGCGCAGAACAGTGCCGTCCTCGTCCTCCGCAGTCATCGAGACCGTTCTCGAACAGTCCGCCCGTGTCCTCCAGACCTATGCCGTGGACCCCGGTCTTGTGGCCGAGCACGCCAACGGTGAACGTCGCATCACACAGGGTGGGTACGGCGACAGGCAACTTTTCGAACTCGTCCAGAACGCGGCCGACGAAATCGTGGACGACCCCGGAGGAAGAATTCACGTTGTCCTGACGGAAGCCCACTTGTACTGCGCGAACGAGGGCAGTCCGGTGACCCCGGAAGGCGCTGAGACCATTCTTCGAATGAGCATGTCGAAGAAGCGCGGCGGCCAAATCGGACGCTTCGGAGTCGGCGTCAAGTCCGTTCTCGTGGTGACGGACACCCCTGAATTCTTCAGCACCAGCGGCAGCTTCGGATTCAACAGGGCCTGGTCGTACGAGAAGATCAAGTCCGTGCCCGGTGTGACGGCGCGCTACGGCCCGGAATTCGACGCCCCCGTGCTACGGATGGCCCGCCCGCTGGATATGCAGGCGGAACGCGCCGTCGATCCCGTGCTGGACGAGTTGCTGACGTGGGCGACCACCGTCGTTCGTCTGCCTCTGTTGCAGAAGGCGGACGAACGGCTCGGCCGGGACATGCACGGCGGCCAGGGCAAGGATCACGGCGAACCCCGCGAGGAGTTCCCGGTCGGCTTCCAACTCTTCTCGCCGCACGTGGCGAAGGTGGTGCTGGAGGACCGCCGGCCGCGCCCCGTGGCCCGTCGGGTCCTGACCACCCACCGGTCCGGCGACCTGCACACCATGGTCGAGGAGCGCACCGGCAAGACGCCCTCCACCGAGCGGTGGCGCGTCTTCACCGTCACACACGAGCCTGGGCCTGCGGCTCGCGCCGACGCCGGAGAGCTGCACGACCGCATCACGCTCGACCTGTCCTGGGGCGTCCCCGCCCTGGAGAAGGACCCCGAGAGCGGTCTGTACGTGAGCCCGCGCTCGCGCGGCCGCGGCAAGTTCTGGTCCTTCTTCCCGACCAAGTACGAGATGTCGTTGAGCGGCATCCTCAACGGCGCCTGGAAGACCAACGAGGACCGGCAGAACCTGCTCGACTCCTCGCCGTTCAACCAGGAAATGATCCGGAGGTCGGCACAGCTGGTGGTCGACTCGCTTCCCGCACTGGCCTCGGCCGACGACCCAGCCGCCTACCTGCCGTTGCTCCCCGGCCGCGTCAAGGAGGCCATCAGTTGGGCCGACGAGTTCCTGACCCGGGAGATCTGGGCCCGAGCCGCGCGCTGCCCCTCGCTGCCGGACCAGGACGGTGTCCTGCGCGTCCCCACGGCGCTCCGCGTCCACCCGCGGCTCGACAAGGACCCGAAGAAACTGTCCGGTTGGCTGCGGATGTGGCACGAGTGCCCCGGACGCCCCTCGAACTGGCTGCATCCCAGCGTCGAGGCCGACTCACTCCGCTCCGGAAAGGTCGAGCACATTCTCGGTGCCGCCGGGCATGGGCGTGCCGAGGTCCGCGAATGGTTGGAGGCCCTGGTCGAGAAGGGCACGCCGGAAGCGTCGGCGGTGGCCGTCCGCATTGTGGCGGACCTGATCGAGCAGAAATCTCCGCACGCCGCGGAGGCCCGCAAGGCCCGGATCGTGCTCACCGAGGAACACGGTCTCGTCGCGCCGGTGCACGGCAAGGTGTTCCGCCGGGCAGAGGACCAGGACGGACTGCGCGAGTCCACCGTGTACGTGGTCACCGAGCTGGCGCAAGACCCGTCGCTCGCCCATGCCCTCAATGTCCTGGGCATCCGGGAGGCCGATGCAGAAGGCCGATTCATCAGCGTCCTCGACCAGGGCTTCGACCACTACACCGACTCCGACTGGCTGCGGTTCTGGGAACTGTTCCGACGGGCCGGGGTCCGGCGACTGACCCACAAGGTGCTGGAGCGGGTGCCCGCACCGCGCTCGACCCTCCGCGTCCGGACCACCGACAAGCGGTTCCGGCCGATCCAGGACTGCATGCTGCCCGGCGTCGTGGTCGACACCGGGCGGGACCCTGCCGTGGCCGTCGACATGCACTTCCACTCCGACGACACGCATTTCTTCTCGCTGGTCGGCCTGAAGGATCGACCGGCCGGCGGCATGCAGCCCGAGGAAGGCGAGGAGTGGTTCGAGGAGTACCGCGCGGCCGTCCACGCCTCCTATCTGCACACCCTGGACAAGAGCGCTCCCCGGCCTTCGCTCATCCGGATGAAGGTCGAGGGCGCCGCCATCGGAGGCCAGCTCCACCTCTTCCGTCACCTCTCGCCGGAATCCCGCGCCCGCTACCTGAAGGCACTCCCCGACGACGCTGTGGTCGCCAACTGGACACGACAGTTCGGTGCCCAGACGAGCACCCGCCAAGCGGTGACGTCGCCGATCCGATGGATGCTCCGGAAGTACGGCACGGTCGCCACCTCCCAGGGCCTCAAGCCACTGACGGAGGCCGTCGGCCCCGAGCTGGCCGCCTACCGCGACGTGCTGCCCGTCGCCGACATCTCCGCCGAGAAGGCCCGCAGGCTTAGTCTTCCCGGCACGATAGAGGAGGTTCCCGCCGACCGCTGGGAGGCGCTCCTCGACCAGGTCTCCCGCAGTGAGGACGACGCGTTCGTCGGCACCACGTACGTGATGCTGACCCGCTTCGGAGCGGACTTCCCCGAGGACTCCCTCACCCGCTGTCGGATCGGCGACACCTGGAGCGCCCGCCCCGACGGCGAGATCACCGTGGCGGTCGGCGACATCGAGTACCGGGCGCTGCGCGCCGAGCAGCTCCCGGCCCTGCTCGTGCAGTCGGCCGCGGACGCCGAGCTGATGGTGGAGAGGTGGGGCATGCTCCGCTACTCCGACGTGATCAGCCGCGAGACCCGAGAAGTACCCGAGGGCGACCCCGTGCCGCTGGTCGAGCTCTTCCCCGCCCTGCGGCCGCGCCTGAACAGCGGCAACCGGAACAGCATGGTGCAGCGGTGCACGGAGCTGGAGGAGGTCGCTCGTACCCCCAACGGCACCCAGACCTCTCCCCTGGACGCCGTGCGCCAGGACGGCACCGTCAAGGTCCGCGTTCCGCTCGAGCCAGAACCGATGCTGCGCCTGATCGACCGGGAGCTCGGTCTCGGTCTCGGCGCGGCCGGCTGCCGTGCGGTGTTGGAACACCAGGAGCGCATGGCCCGCGACGGCGAGCTGAAGGCGGCACGGAGGGCCGTCCGCGAGGCGAAGGACGTCGTGACCAAGATCGAGCTGCTGATCGGTGCCGAAGCGCTCAGGGCAGGACTCCCCGAGGGGTTGATGGTGGCCGAGCTCCAGGCGACCGGCGGTGCGGAGCCGTCCCCCCGTCGCATCGCCCAGATGGCGTTCAACGCACACGGCGACGGCGTGCTCAAGGAACACGCCCGCGACATCCAGGCCCGCTTTCCCGACGCTCCGATGTCGTACGGAGGTTCGTCGGCAGCCATCGCGTTCGTCTCGGACCTGAAGCTGCCGATCACGTTCGCCGGTTCACGGACTCCGTCGCCGCCCCCGATCGAGACCGTGGAGGGCCCGCGGGACTTCCCCAGCCTGCACGACTACCAGGAAGATCTGGTCCGGAACATCTCCACCATGCTGGACCGGCTGGCTCCGCAGCGCGGCATGCTGTCGCTGCCCACAGGTGCGGGCAAGACACGGGTCACCGCTGAGGCCGTGATTCGCTGGGTCAAGCGGGTCGGCGACCTCAAGGGACCGCTGCTGTGGATCGCGCAGACCGAGGAATTGTGCGAACAGGCGGTGCAGAGCTGGAAGTTCGTCTGGAGCAAGGTCGGTGCGGAGCGTCCGCTGACCATCAGCCGCCTGTGGAGCAGCAACGAGGTCGGGAACGTCGTCGAGCACCCCCACCTCGTGGTCGCCATCGACGCCAAGCTGGAGAAGTGTCTGGGCACCGACCAGTACGCGTGGTTGCGCGAGGCCGCCCTGGTGATCGTCGACGAGGCGCACACCGCCATCTCCAAGCGGTACACCGAGGTCCTCGGCCTGCTCGGGCTGACCCAGTACGAGACCCGCCGACACCTGCTCGGTCTGACCGCGACCCCTTTCCGCAACACCAATGAGGACGAAACGCGCCGGCTGATCAACCGCTTCGGCAACAAGCGTCTCGACGAAGGGGTTTTTCCGTCCGGCGACCCGTACCGCGACCTCCAGAAGTGGGGCATGCTCGCCCAGGTCGAACATCGCACCCTCGAGGGTGGCCAGATCGAACTGAGCCGTGACGAGAAGACGCACGCCGAGCGCATGGCGATGCTGTCCCGCGCCGCCGAGCAACGGCTCGCCGACGACCACGAGCGCAGCCGACGCATCGTCGAGTCGGTGGCCGAACTACCACGCGACTGGCCGACGTTGCTTTTCGCGACGTCCGTGGACCATGCCAAATATCTCGCGGCCATGTTCAACGACCTCGACATCCCGTCCGCCGCCGTGGACTCGACGACCAGTGCACAGGACCGTCGCACCCGTATCGAAAACTTCAGGAACGGACACATCCGGGTCCTCACCAATTACGGTGTGCTGACCCAGGGCTTCGACGCGCCCGCAACCCGCGTCGTGGTCGTCGCGCGGCCTGTCTACAGCACCAACGTCTACCAGCAGATGATCGGTCGTGGTCTGCGCGGCCCCAAGAACGGCGGCAAGGACATCTGCCTGATCCTCAACGTCAGTGACAACATCGCCAACTTCGACACCCAGCTCGCGTTCACCCAGTTCGAGCACCTCTGGAGCCGCAAGTGACCGACGTCTACCTCGACAGCCCTCCGCTCACGGACGAGCAGCGGGCCGTGGTCGAGCAGCCCTGGGACGCGCGCGTCCTGGTGACCGCGGGGGCCGGGGCGGGCAAGACCCACACGTTGGTGCGCCGTCTCGACGCGCTGTGCGGTCACGAAGATCCTGACGAGGCGCTGGAGGCTTCGGAGATCCTGGTGCTCACCTTCTCGCAGGCCGCCGCCCGTGAGCTGCGCGAACGCATCGCCCGGCACGGTGAGCGGGCCCGTCGGGTGCGCGCCCTGACCTTCGACGCGTGGGCGTACGGGGTACTCCTGCAGACGTATCCGGATCGGGAGTGGGGCGGTACCTCCTTCGACGAACGGATCCGCGCTGCCGCCGAGGCCATCGAGAAGGGTGCGCTGGAGGCCGGCGACTCGGTGCCACCGTCCCACGTGGTGATCGACGAGGTCCAAGACCTGTTGGGCGACCGGCGGGAATTGGTGGAGGCGCTCCTCGACCGGTACCAGGACAGCTGCGGCTTCACCGTGGTCGGCGACGCCGCCCAGTCCGTCTACGGTTTCCAGATCGAGGATCCGGAAGAACGGGAGAACGAGATCGGCCGGTTCTTCGAGTGGCTGCGGCTTTCCTTCCCGGACGACCTGGTGGAGCTGCGCCTCAAGGAGAACTTTCGGGCCATCACCCCGGAGGCGAGGACCGCCCTCGCCCACGGCCCCCGACTTCAGCGGATCCGGGACGTGGAGGAGGCCGGCAACCTTTACGAGGAACTGCGCGACCTGCTCCTCGATCCGTCGAACGCCTACGGCGAACTCACCGACGAGTACACCTTGCAGAGCCTGCGGGACCTCGACGACACCTGTGCGATCCTCACCCGCGACAACCAGCAGGCACTGGCGGTCTCGCGTCTGCTCCACGAGAACGGTGTCGATCACCGGCTGCGCCGTCCCCTGGAGGAACGGCCGGTGCCCTACTGGGTGGCTGAGCTGTTGCGCCGTACAGAGGCGACCGGCCTGACGGAGGATCGGTTCCGTTCGCTGCTCGGGGAGATCCTGCTGCCCTATGAACCGAGCGCAACGACCCTGTGGACGGTGCTGCGGCGCGCCACGCGTTCGCCCGGGCGCACCGCTCTCGATCTGAACCGTCTGCGCCGCCTGGTCGCCGATGGCCGGTTCCCCGACGAGGCGGCCGACCCGGAGACCGCGCGCATCGTCGTCTCCACCGTCCACCGTGCCAAGGGCCTGGAGTTCGACCGCGTGATCGTGCTGATACCGCCGACCGTCGCCGAGCTGCACAAGCAGTTCAAGGGCGAACTGGACCTCCCCGCCGAGGCGCGGGCGTTGTACGTGGCCATGACTCGTGCCCGACAGGACCTCTACCACACGCCTTCCCCGGAGCTGCCGCTGTTCCGGAGAGTGGGTGGGCGCAAGAACGGCCGGCGGTACATCGGCGGATGGCGGTCGTACGACAGGTATGGGGTCGTCGCCGAGGCCGATGACGTCTCGCGGGACGACCCGCCCGGCCATCCGTCAGGCGCCACCGTGACTCAGGCCTATCTTCTGGAACGGGTTCGCCCCGGGCACGAGGTGGTGCTGCGCAAGCGCCACGACCTGCCGATGGGTGAGTTTCAGAGCCCGCCATACGCTCTCGTCCACGACGGGCGGGAGATCGGCGAGGCGTCGGACCGGTTCCGAGAGGGGCTGTTCCAGGTGCAGAAGGTCAACCGGTCGTGGGACCCGTGGTGGCCCGACGAGATCCACGGCCTGCGCATCGACACACTGGAGACAGTGGCGGGTGGCGTCGCTGCCGGCGCCAACGCCGGCCTCGGCGACCGAGGGGTGTGGATCGTTCCCCGGATCACCGGCATCGGCATGTTTCGACGGGTTGAGGACGAGGAGCTGGGCGCATGACGCACGAGGCAGGTCGGCACTCCGAGCACTACCGGGTGCGGGACGAGGAACTCCTCGTGGGCCTCCGCCGTGAACTCTTCGGACCGGCCGAAGATGCGGCGCCGGAGGATCGGGCAGAGGTCCTCACCCAGGACGCGCCGATCGACCGCTATCTGGCCGGTGTGCTGTATCCGCGTGCCTCGAAGGAACGGAAGGGCGAGGACGCAGCCGAACAGGACGGCCTGGACGCCGTCCCGATGACCAAGCGTGGGGATACGGAAGAAGCTGGCGACGACGACATCGGTGTCTCCGGGGGCAAGCGACCGTCGTCCATGGGCCTGACCTTCGCGGTCAATCCCGGCATAAGCGACACGATCGTGGTCTCCACACGCGCGTCGGTCTACGAGCCCACCGACGCGGAGGGCAATCCCGTGCCGGCGCGGCGCGCCGAGGCCCGGACGACCGCCGAGCAGCGGGAAAGGTGGCACCGCAGAGAACTGGACCTCCCCGACGTCCGGATCGATGTCACCTCTCCTGTGGCCGACCAGCGGGTGCCTCTGGGGGACAAGGCACAACTGCGTGTCGTGGTGCGGCGTCCGGACCCGGTCACGGGCACGGTCACGATCACGGTCACGCTGGTCAACAAACAGAAGGTCGGCGAATGGGACCTCCAGGACGCCTTCGCGCTCTTCCAGTGCGGTCTGACCGTTCGGGCCGCCGATGGTTCCAGCGCGATCGTCGAGCGCCCCGCCCCTGCCGCGGCACATGATCCTGAGATCGCCACCAGTCGGCTCCTGCACCGCCACGCCCCGACCTTCGCCGTCGGACACGGCTGCGCCGCCTCATGGGACTGGGTTCCCACGCCGATAGGGGTGTCCGAGGCACGCGAAGCGGCCGTTGCCGAGGTACGCAGTGACTTCGTGCCCAGCGTGGAGGTGCTGCTCACCGACTCCAACCCGGAGATCGACAGCTCCTCTCTCTCGATGCTGGGGCTGGCCGAAAAATCCGACGCGGAGGTGGTGGCGGCACTGGAGGCACTGGCCGCGGGCTACGAGGACTGGATCGACCGGAAGTCGGCCGAGGCGGAAGCGCTGGTCGGTGGCCCTCACGAGAGGTCGGCGCGGGATCAGGTGCTTGCCTGTCGTGACGCACTCCGCCGTATCCGTGAGGGCATCGGGTTGCTACGGACCAAGCCCGACCTGATGAGGGCGTTCCGGCTCGCCAATCGCGCCATGGCCGATCAACGCGCGCGCAGCGCCTGGGTGAAGGGCGGAAGTGTGGGCAGCCCTGATCCGGCCGCCGGCCGTTGGCGGCCGTTCCAGATCGCCTTTCTGTTGCTCTGTCTGGCCGGAATCGACGATCCGGAGCACGACGACCGGAAGATTGCCGACCTTCTGTGGTTCCCCACCGGTGGTGGCAAGACGGAGGCCTACCTCGGGCTGATCGCCCTGACGTCGTTCCTGCGCCGGATCCGCAAGGGGCCGCACGGCGGCGGGGTCACCGTTCTGATGCGCTACACGCTGCGGCTCCTCACGCTGCAGCAGTTCGAACGTGCGGCGACCCTGCTCTGCGCCATGGAGCACATGCGGCGTCGCACGCCCGAACTGGGGGAAGAGGAGTTCTCCGTCGGCATGTGGGTCGGTCGCTCGGCCACCCCCAACACGCTCGCCGAGGCTGCCGGCAGGCTCGACGAGCTGCGCGCCGACCTGACCAAGCGGCTCGCCACCGAGAATCCCGTACAGTTGCACGCCTGCCCCTGGTGCGGGGCCCGCCTCGACGCGCGGAACTACGAGGTCGACGATATCGCCAAGCGGATGTACATCCGCTGTCCCGGCGCGGACTGTGTCTTCACCGACGGTCTTCCGGTCCACCTGATCGATGAGGCGGTGTACGACGCTCGCCCGACACTGGTGATAGCCACGGTCGACAAGTTCGCCTCGATGCCATGGCGTCCGGCGACCTCCGCGCTCTTCAACCGCGACGACGAGAACGATTCGACTCCTCCGCCGGAGCTGATCGTCCAGGACGAACTCCACTTGATTTCGGGACCGTTGGGTACTCTCACCGGGCTGTACGAGACTGCCGTGGACGCGCTGGCCGGCTGCCCGAAGGTGATCGCTTCCACGGCGACGATCCGCCGCGCGGCCGACCAGGGGCTCAACCTCTTCGCCCGTGGCGTGCGGCAGTTCCCGCCCGCCGGCCTGGACGCGCGCGATTCGTGGTTCGCCGTGGAGACCCCGCGCCAAGAAAAGGCGAGCCGCCGCTACGTCGGTCTCCTGGCACCGGGTACCAGCCAGTCGACTCTCCTCATCCGTACGTACGCCACCCTGTTGCACCGGGCCATGCACGCCGACACCGACGACAAGGTGCGCGACGCGTACTGGAGTCTCGTTGGCTATTTCAACAGCCTCCGGCTGCTCTCCGCGGCGGAACTGCAGCTCCACGACGATGTCGTGGCATATCTGGAGCTGCTCGCCGAGCGTGAGGGCGTCACAGTGCGCCAGGTCGCCAACTACTCAGAGTTGACCAGCCGGATCGACGCGAGTGAGATTCCCGCGCGGCTGAAGGGCATCGAGAAGAGGCTTCCTGGCGAGGACACCGTCGACGTCCTGCTCGCCACCAACATGATCGCGGTGGGTGTGGACGTGGACCGGCTCGGGTTGATGGCCGTGATGGGCCAACCGCAGACGACCGCCGAGTACATCCAGGCGACGAGCCGCGTCGGCCGTGCCCATCCGGGCCTGGTCGCGATCATGTTCAACTCGGCGCGTGCGCGGGACCGTTCGCATTACGAAAGCTTCCAGCACTACCACTCGGCCCTTTATCGCGATGTCGAGTCCACCTCGGTGACCCCGTTCTCCGCCCGCGCCCGTGAACGGGGCCTGCACGCGGTGATCGTCGCCCTCGCCCGGATCCTTGTCCCGGCCGCACGTCCGAACGACGGTGCCGGCCGGGTCGAGGCCTACGAGACCGACCTTCGCGGGCCCATCAGGAAGGTGCTGCTCGATCGTGTCCGCGCCGTGGCACCGCACGAGGCGGAGGCCGTGGAGCAGGGCTTCGACGAGTTCGTCGAGTGGTGGCTCGAGGAGGCAAGCCGCGGCGGAATGCTCTTCGAACCCCAGAAGGGCAGCCGTGCCCCCGCGCTCCTCAAGGCGTACGACGACGAGACCGAGGACACCAACGCGTGGCCCACGCTGTGGAGCCTGCGCGACGTCGACGCCGAGTCCGCCCTGTTCATGGAGGGAACCCGATGACCCCGCCCCCCGTGCGCCGCCGCAGGACCGGAGCGAACGGCTCCGTACCCGCCCATACCGTGCTGCGCCGCGGCACGGTCCGCCGTGCCCAGGCGATCACCACGTACGGCGTCGGCTCGCTCATCGCCGTCGATCACGAGTCCTTCATCGTCTCGGGCCTCGACGAGGCCGACCGGAGCTGGAGCGCCCACGAGGCTCCCCGCATCCACGAGCGACGCCTGGAACGCCTGCTCGAGGTCGACCACTTCCGACTCCCACCGGCGTCCGACGACGGCAGCGAGGACGGGCTGCGGGTCCGCCGCTTCCCCTTGATGCACTCGTGCCCCGAGTGCGGCGAGCTGGCGCGGCACCAGGACTTCAATCCGCCGCCCCGAAAGAGCGTCTGCGGCACATGCGAGGTGGACCTCGTCCCGTCCCGTTTCGTCGTCGCCTGCGCGGCGGGCCACCTCGACGAGTTCCCGTACTGGCAATGGGTGCATCGTTCGACCGATCCCGCTTCGAGGGGCGCGGGGAAGTGCGGGGGCAAGCTGATGATGCGCACGTCGGGGCGCACCTCATCGCTCCGCTCGATCGTCATCTCCTGCACCTGCGGGAAGGTGCCTGAGGTCTCGATGGAAGGTTCATTCCGCAAGAAGGCGCTGAAGGATCTCAGGCTCTCGTGCCAGGGGACTCGTCCCTGGCTGGGCTCCTCCATACCGGCCGAGGGATGCGGGCGTCCGCTGCGCACGTTGCAGCGAGGTTCCTCGTCGGTGTGGCAGCCGGTGCTGAAGTCGGCGCTGTCCATCCCTCCGTGGAGCAGCGTGCGCGCGGACCCGCTGGCCGGTCACTGGGAGAAGCTCAGGAAGTACGACGACCGCGTGCTCATCGAGGCCTACCTCGACGCAGTCTTCGACGAGCCGTGGCCCCTCTCGCTGGACGAGGTCATGACCCTGCTCGACGCGGAACGCGAGGAGGAAGCCGAAGCCGAAGCGGCTCCCTCCTTCGACCATCGCTACCGGGCGCTGCGCAACAAGGAGTACGAGCGCCTGCGCGCAGGCAACGACGAGAGCGAACACTCCCGGGAGGAGGAATTCGTCTGCGAGTCACCGCTCGGCGACGGGAGCATGCTCGACCCGCTGGGTGTCACCGGCCCGATGCTGGTCAAGAAGCTTCGCGAGGTGCGTGCCCTGAAGGCGTTCACCCGGCTCGTCGACGCGGAGTCGACTACCGACCCGAAGGAGATGCCGCTCTCCGAGAAGCCCTTGCGCTGGTTGCCGGCCATGGAGGTCCGCGGCGAGGGTGTATTCCTCCGTCTGGACGAGGACCGGCTGAGTGCTTGGGAGAAGCAGGCGGCAGTGGTCGACCGTGGCGAGCTCATGCGCCGGGCCCATCAGCAGGTGCTCGATCAGCGTGCCGACGCTCCGGCCCGGGCCGTGTCGTCCCCGGCGACCCCACGCCTCGTACTGCTGCACACCCTCGCGCATGTCCTCATCAACGAGTGGAGCCTGGAGGCGGGTTACCCGGCCGCATCCCTGCGAGAGCGGCTGTATGCCGATAACAACATGGCAGGCGTGCTCGTGTACACGGCGACGAGCGACTCCGCCGGCAGCCTCGGTGGGCTGGTCGCGCAGGGCGAACCGGAGCGCCTGAACGAGACGATCCGTTCAGCCGTACGCCGCGCCGAGTGGTGTTCCGCCGACCCCCTCTGTCTCGAGGCCGAGGCGTCCGGCGCCGACGGAACCAACCTGGCCGCCTGTCACGCGTGCGTGATGCTCCCCGAGACGAGCTGCGAGCACAACAACGTCCTTCTCGACCGCGCGTTGCTCATCGGCACGCCGGAGGATCCCGAGGTTGGGTTCTTCGGAAGTGCGCTGACCCCGTAAGCACGGTTCGCT
Source organism: Streptomyces sp. NPDC004658 (assembly GCF_040609555.1). Lineage (NCBI taxonomy): Bacteria > Bacillati > Actinomycetota > Actinomycetes > Kitasatosporales > Streptomycetaceae > Streptomyces > Streptomyces sp. NPDC004658. The sequence goes on along the minus strand of NZ_JBEXKG010000067.1, from coordinate 14,585 downwards.
CGCTTCTGCTCGCCAGGTGAGTCGCATGGTCGGAGGTGGGCGGCGGGCGCCGCTGCTTCGTGCGGCGGCGCCCGGTGCCTCGCTCAGGCCATCGGCGCCAGATCCGCCCGCCCGAACAGCAAGGCGTACCCCGGAGGCAGCTGGGCCAGGACTCGGGTGGTCAGGGGTTCGCCGACGTGGTCGGACAGGACGCTGAGGACCGAGCTGACGTCCCAGCGGGCCGTCGCGGGGGTCGAGCCCTCGATGCGGGTGGCCACCGACTCCACGAACTCGCGGGCCGTCAGCGGGTGGGTCGCGGGGATCTGGGAAGCGATGACGCGGCCTGCCTCCCGGGGGAGGGCCTGGGCCAGGGCCACGCGTTCGTCGCCGGTGACGTGGCCGCCGAGGGCCGACAGGACGATGCGGGTGACGCGTTCCGCCTCCGCCCTCGTCGGGTACTGACCCGCGTCACGCACCGCCTCGGTCAGCTCCAGCCAGGCGGCGTCCTCCGCCTTGTCCTTGACGCGCGGGCGCGGGGACGGGGTGGGGATCGTGGTTCTGGGCTGCGGGGTGGTCGTGGGCTGCGGGGTCGTCACGGTCATCGTGCTGGCTCCTCCTCCGGGACGCTTCGGGGCACCGGAAGCCCGGTACCCCGTAATGCAGCGGACATGGGCGGGAGTTCAGGCCAATGTGCCGGAATGGGCTGCATGGGCCGCATGGGCTCCATGGCTTGATGGCGGCCTGCATGGGCGGCATGGCCTGCATGGGCGGCATGGGCGGCAGTGACTGACGGGGCTGCGTGCGCCGCAGGGGCGTGGCGTGCGCTCCCGCGTGCCCCGCCTGCCGTGCGTGGTCTGCGTGGCGTGCGGGTCCTTGCGTCGCATGCGGATCGTGCGCGTCATACGGGTGACGCGCCCCGAGCGGCATGCGGGGCACGCGGTCATGCGCCACGAGCGGCATGCGGGGCACGCGGGTCCTGCGTCAGGAGCGGTGTCCGTGCCATGCCCGTCACACGGCCTGTGCGGCGGGCTCAGCCGCTGATCTCCTTGCGGTCGCCGCCCCCGCCGGTGATCTGGATGCGGCGCGGCTTGGCCTGCTCGGCCACCGGGATGCGCAGGGTCAGGACGCCGGCGTCGTACGAGGCGTCGATGCGGTCCGTGTCGAGCGTCTCGCCGAGGAACAGCTGGCGGGTGAACGTACCCGTCGGCCGTTCGGCGACCAGCATCTCCGCGTCCTCGGGAGCGGGGCTGCGCCGCTCCGCCCGGACGTTGAGGACGTTGCGCTCGACGTCGAGTTCGATCGTCTCCGGGTCGATGCCGGGAAGGTCGAAGTGGACCAGGAACTCGTCCCCGGAACGGTAGGCGTCCATCGGCATCGCCGACGGGCGGGTGGTCGCGCCGAACAACTGCTGCGTGAGCCGGTCGAGATCCCGGAACGGGTCCGTACGCATGAGCATCACAGGTCACTCCTTCCATCAGGGGCCGGGATGCGATGCCCTACGACTTCTTATATAACTCTCCGCCGAAAACTTGACAAGCCTCGACTCAGGTTGATGGGCCCGCCCACCTGCGCGTCAGCCTCGGGCCGGCGATAGCCTCGGGCCAGACCAACGGCAGTGAAACGGACACGAGGAGGCCACCATGGCCAAAGTTCCCAGCGCGGTCGTCGCCGCCACCGGGCTCGTCGGCGGTTACGGCGTCGCCCGCTGGACCAGGAAGCGACAGCTCGGCGGGGCCGTCCTGGCCGTCGCCGGCGCCGCGGCGGCCCAGCAGTGGCGCACCCGTGCCGGCGGGAAGGCCGCGGGCGCGCTGACCGCCGCCTACGTCGCCGCGTTCGCCGGCTCCCACCCGCTGGCCAAGAAGGTCGGCGCCTGGCCGTCCGTCCTCGGCGTCGCCGGCGCCGTCGCCCTCGCCTCCTGGGCCGTCGCCGACCGCAAGACCGCCTGAGCCCCCTCTTTTCAGGACACCCCCGCCCGGAACGCCCTCCGGTACGCCTGCGGGCTCGTCCCCACCACCCTCCGGAACCGTTCCCGGAACGCCGTCGGTGAGCCGAAGCCCGTCTGGGCGGCGATGCGCTCCACCGGGTACACCGTGGTCTCCAGCAGGTACTGGGCCCGCCGTACCCGCGCCCGGTGCAGCCACTGCAGAGGTGTCGTACCGGTCTGCTCCCGGAAGCGGCGGTTGAGGGTCCGGGTGCTCATGCCGGCCTTCGCCGCGATCTCGGCCAGCGCCAGATCCCGGTCGCAGTGGTCCTCCAGCCAGGCCAGCAGGGGCTCCAGGGTGGTGCCGGCCGGCGCCGGGGGCAGGTCGTGGACGATGAACTGGGCCTGGCCGCCCTCCCGTTCCAGCGGCATCACGGACATCCGGGCCGCGTGCGCGGCGACCGCCGAGCCGAAGTCCTTGCGGATCATGTGCAGGCACATGTCCAGGGCGGCGGCGGCGCCCGCGGACGTCAGGAACTGGCCGTTGTCGACGTACAGGACGTTCGGGTCGACCGTCACCGCCGGATGGCGCCGGGCCAGGTCCGGGGCCGCGCACCAGTGGGTCGTCGCGCGCAGCCCGTCCAGCAGGCCCGTCGCCGCGAAGAGGAACGCGCCGACGCAGACCGACGCGATCCGGGTGCCGCGGGCCGCCGCCGCGCGCAGGGCCTCGGCGACCCCGGGCGGCAGCGTCTCCGGCGGCCGTGCCACCCCCGGCAGGATGATCGTGTCGGCCTCCGCCAGCGTCTCCAGGCCGTACGGCGCCCGGACCGTGAAGGCGCCCGCGTTCACCTCCTCCCGCACCGAGCACACGCGCACCCGGTACGGCTCCCGGCCGCCGGGCAGCCGTGCCCAGCCGAAGGTGTCGATGGGTGCGGAGAGATCGAACGGGACGACGCCGTCCAGCGCCAGTACGGCCACCGTGTGCATGGCAGGAAGGTAGCCGTCCGACGGAGTCTCGCCAAGCGCGGGTCGGCAGCGGGGAGCAGCTGGGGAGCCGACAGTTCGCCGCTCCGTCCGCTCGCGAGAAGACCGGCGAGAATCCGTCGAGCCCTGGCAATCGCGCCACTTCTGCACGATCCCGGCCCGCTCTAGCGTCCCCCCGTGACCAAGTTCCTCCTCGCCGTCCACGTCATCGCCGCGATCCTCGCCATCGGCCCCGTCGCCGTCGCCGCCAGCATGTTCCCGCCCGCCGCCCGCCGCACCCTGGCCACCGGCCCGGACGACACCCACGGCCGCGCCGAGAGCCCGAGCGGCCCCGACCCCGCCGCCACCCTCCACCTGCTGCACCGGATCTGCCGCGTCTACGCCGTGGTCGGCGTCGTCGTCCCCGTCTTCGGGTTCGCCACCGCGAGCCGGATGGGCGTGCTCGGCAGCGCCTGGCTGATCGTGTCCATCGCCCTCACGACCGTCGCCGCCCTCGTCCTCGTCGCTCTGGTGCTGCCCGCCCAGTCCGCGCTCCTCGAAGGAAGAGCGGGGGCTGAGCGGGCCGCGCGGCTCGGCATGGTCACCGGGCTGTTCAACCTGCTGTGGGCCGCCGTGACCGTCCTGATGATCGTCCGGCCGGGCTCCACGACCGGCGCCTGACGGTCACGGCCTGCTCGCCGCCGGCGGAGCCGAGGGACCACTGCCCCGCGAACCCGGCGTACCCCGGGACGGCCGCGCGCCCTGGGCCGCCGCCCGCGCCCGGCCGGCCACCGCCGTCAGCGGGCGGGCGATGTCCTCCAGGGAACGGCGCTCGGCCCGTACCGCCAGGAACGCCGCGACCAGCCCGGCCGCACACATCAGCGCCGCGCCGATGCAGAAGGCGAGGACGGTGTCCCCGACCCGGCCCGTGCTCGTGAGGTCGGCGAACAGCAGCGGGCCGCTGATACCGCCGGCCGCGGTACCGAGGGCGTAGAAGAACGCGATGGACATCGCCCGCGTCTCCATCGGGAAGATCTCCGACACCGTGAGGTACGCACTGGAGGCACCCGCCGAGGCGAAGAACAGCACCGCGCACCAGCAGGCGGTCAGCGTGCCCGCGCCCAGCGCTCCCCGGTCGAACAGCCAGGCCGTGCCGAACAGCAGCAGACCCGACAGCAGGTACGTCGAGGAGATCATCACGCGGCGGCCGACCGTGTCGAACAGCTTGCCCAGCAGCAGCGGACCGCAGAAGTTGCCGACCGCGATCACCGCGAAGTAGTAGCCGGTGTGACCGGAGGGCACGTCGAAGAACTTGGTCAGGATCGCGCCGAACCCGAAAGTGATCGCGTTGTACAGGAACGCCTGGCCGATGAAGAGGGAGAAGCCGAGCACCGCCCGCCTGCGGTAGCGGCCGAAGACCGTGCGGGCGATCTCCAGGAAGGTCACGCTCTTGCGCTGGTGGATCTCCAGCTCGCCCTCCGGCGCCGGGAGCGACTCGCCCCGCTCCTCCTCCACCCGGCGCTCGATGCCGGAGACGATCTCCTCCGCCTCCCGGTCCCGGCCGTGGATCAGCAGCCACCGCGGACTCTCCGGGACGTGCCGTCGTACGAGCAGGATGACCAGGGCGAGCACCGCACCGAGCGCGAACGTCAGGCGCCAGCCGACGTCCTTCGCCAGCAGACCGGTGTCCAGCGCGACGATCGACAGCAGCGAGCCGCCCACCGCGCCCAGCCAGAAGCTGCCGTTGATGATCAGGTCGACCCGGCCGCGGTAGTCCGCCGGGATCAGCTCGTCGATCGCGGAGTTGATGGCCGCGTACTCACCGCCGATGCCGAAGCCCGTCAGGAAGCGGAAGAGGAAGAACCACCACGCCTCCCAGGAGACGGCGGTGAGCGCCGTCGCCGCGAGGTACACCGCCAGGGTGATCATGAACAGGTTCTTGCGGCCGAAGCGGTCGGTCAGCCGCCCCCAGAACAGGGCACCCACGCAGGCACCCGCCACATACAGCGCCGCGGCGACACCGGTGACCTGACCGGAGCTGATCGCCAGCCCGCTGCCGGGCTCCGACAGGCGGCTGGCGATGTTGCCGACGACCGTGACCTCCAGGCCGTCCAGGATCCACACGGTGCCCAGGCCGATGACGATCGTCCAGTGCCAACGGGACCAGGGCAGGCGGTCGAGTCTGGCGGGGATGTCGGTGGTGATGTTCCGGCCGGTCCCGGCCTCGGCTGTGCTCATGCGCGCTCCCTCCGCGTCGAAGGACGGGATACCGGGTGCCCTGGCCCGCGCGGAACAGTCCGGTCAGGCCCCCAGCCAGCGCGACACCGTGTAGATCAGCAACCCGGCCAGGGACCCCACCACCGTGCCGTTGATGCGGATGAACTGCAGGTCCCGGCCGATGTGCGCCTCGATCTTCCGGGTGGTGTGCTCGGCGTCCCAGCCCGCCACCGTGTCCGTGATCAGCGACGTGATCTCCTTGCGGTACGTCGTCACCACGTGCACCGCCGCACCCTCCACCCAGCTGTCGACCTTGTCCTGCACCTTCGGCTCGGTCGCCATCCGCGCGCCCAGCGACAGCAGCGCGGCCCGCACCCGCGTCCGCAGCTCACTGCGCTCGTCCTCCGCCGCCGCCACGATCATCGACCGCACCGCCGTCCACACGGACGCGATCAGGTCCTGCACCTCACCCCGGCCCAGCACCTCCCCCTTGAGCCGCTCCACCCGCGCCCGGGTGTCCGTGTCCGACTGGAGGTCGGAGGCGAAGTCGGTGAGGAAACGGTCCAGCGCGCCGCGCGCCGGGTGCGACGGCATGTCCCGCATCTCCGTCACGAACCGCAGCAGCTCCTTGTAGACCCGCTCACCGACCTTCCGGTCCACGAACCGCGGCGTCCAGCCGGGCGCCCCGCCCTCCACCGCCACCATCACATCGTCCCGGTGCAGCACCAGCCAGTCGTGCGCGCGAGCCACCACCAGGTCCACCGCCCGACGGTGCCCGCCGTCGGCGACGATCCTCTCCAGCGTCTTGCCGATGCCCGGCGCGATCTCCTGCGCGTTGGCCCGCCGGGTGATCGCCTCACCGACCACCGCCTGCACATCCGAGTCCCGCAGCACCGTCAGCGCACCCCGCAGCGCCGTCGCCAGCTCCGCCGTCACCCGCTCCGCGTGCTCCGGCTCGGCCAGCCACGCCCCGAGCCGGCTGCCGATGCCGACCGAGCGCAACCGCTGCCGCACGACGTCCTCGGAGAGGAAGTTCTCACCGACGAACTCACCCAGCGAGACGCCCAGCTGGTCCTTCTTCGTGGGAATGATCGCGGTGTGCGGGATGGGCAGCCCCAGCGGGTGCCGGAACAGGGCCGTGACCGCGAACCAGTCCGCCAGCGCACCGACCATGCCCGCCTCGGCCGCCGCCGCCACATAGTCCGTCCACACCCCGGCGCCCGCGTTCCCGGCCGTCTTCGCCAGCACGTAGACCACCGCGACGAACAGCAGCATGCCCGTCGCCGTGGCCTTCATCCGGCGCACCCCGCGCCGGCGCTCCTCGTCGGCCGGGGTGAACGCCGTCATCGTCTTGTACGACGCGACCCGCCCCGGTGTTCCCGTCTGCGTAGGTTCCATCAGCTCCACCCGTTCGGTGATCCCGCACACAATTGTCCCTTCCTGACCGACTCCCGGAACGGAACAGGAGTTCCCGGCGTCTGTCTGGAGGGGAGCAGTGGCAGGGTCCTGTCACATCTCCCCGGGCCCATGACGCATCATGGGTGAGCAAGATCGGAGCCCCCGGCTCCCATCTGTCGAGGAGAACAACACAAGCGTGACCAAGCGTCATGGTTATGCCGTCCTGAGCGCGCTCGTCGCGCTGGTCGCGGCCCTGTCCGCCGCCATATACGCCACCGTCGCCGCCGACGGCGGCACCCCGCGCGGCACCCTCAGCGACAACCGCCCACACCGCGACTCCCACGCCGACCCCGCCTCCACCGGCACCTGGGTCGGCGCCTGGGCCACCGCCCCCGTCGGCGGCGAACCCGGCACCGAGACGGCCGGCCTCGCGGGCCGCTCCGTCCGCAACGTCGTCCACACCAGCGCCGGTGGTACGAGTGCCCGCGTCACGCTGTCCAACCTCTACGGCCAGTCCGCCCTCACCATCAGCCACGCCTCCCTCGCCCTGTCCCTCGGCGACGGCAGCCCGGCAGCCGACGCCGAAACGATGCGGCGCCTCACCTTCGGCGGCACCCCCGGCGTGGTCATACCCGCCGGCGGACAGGCCGTCAGCGACGCCGTACACCTCACCGTCCCGCACGACACCGACGTCCTGATCACCACCTACTCCCCCACCCCCTCCGGACCCGTCACCTACCACCCGCGCGCCCGCCAGATCTCCTACACCGCCACCGGCGACCGCACCGAGGACACGACCGGCACCCCCTACACCGGGCAGACGCCGTACTGGCGGTACGCGACGGCCCTCGACGTGCTCAGCAACGAGGCCACCGGCACCGTCGTCGCCTTCGGCGACTCCCTCACCGACGGCGTCACCTCCACCACCGGCGCCAACCACCGCTGGCCCGACATCCTCTCCGGCCGGCTGCGCAGCGCCCTGCAGAACGGACGGCAACTGCCGCGCTACAGCGTCGTCAACGAGGGCATCAGCGGCAACCAGGTCCTCACCGACGGCCTCGGCCGGCCCGCCGAGAACCAGAGCGGCCTCGGCCGCTTCGGCCGCGACGTCCTCTCCCGCCCCAACGTCAAGGCCGTCGTGATCGACCTCGGCGTCAACGACATCCTCCGCAACCGCCGCCTCGCCGACCCCGACCGCGTCGTCACCGGCCTGCGCACCCTCGTCCGCCAGGCCCACGCCCGCGGCCTCAAGGTCGTCGGCGCCACCCTCATGCCCTTCCAGGGCCACCGCGGATACACCCCCGCCCGGGAAGCCGTACGGCAGCAGATCAACGCGCGGATCCGGGCCGGCGAGGTCTACGACGCCGTCGTCGACTTCGACAAGGCCCTCCGGGACCCCTACGACCCGCGCCGACTGCGCCCCGAGTACGACTCCGGCGACCACCTGCACCCCAGCGACCTGGGCTACCGCACCATGGCCGAGGTCCTCGACCTGTCCACACTGAAGGGCGCGGGCCAGACGGAGCTGTGACCGGGCGGCGAGGAATACTGGCGGACATGACCCGCTTGATCCTCGCCACCCGCAACGCCGGAAAGATCACCGAGCTGAGGACGATCCTCGCCGAAGCCGGCCTCCCCCACGAACTCGTCGGCGCGGACGCCTTCCCCGAGGTCCCCGACGTCAAGGAGACCGGCGTCACCTTCGCCGAGAACGCCCTGCTCAAGGCACACGCCCTCGCCCAGGCCACCGGCCTGCCCGCCGTCGCCGACGACTCCGGCCTGTGCGTCGACGTCCTCGGCGGCGCCCCCGGCATCTTCTCCGCCCGCTGGGCCGGCCGCCACGGCGACGACAAGGCCAACCTCGACCTGCTGCTGGCCCAGCTCTCGGACATCGACGAACAGCACCGCGGCGCCCACTTCGCCTGCGCGGCGGCCCTCGCCCTGCCCGACGGCACGGAGCGGGTGGTGGAGGGACAGCTGCGCGGCACCCTGCGGCACGCCCCCGCCGGCACGAACGGCTTCGGCTACGACCCGATCCTCCAGCCGGAGGGCGAGACGCGGACGTGCGCGGAGCTGAGCCCCGCGGAGAAGAACGCGATCAGCCACCGGGGCAAGGCGTTCCGGGCGCTGGTGCCGGTGGTGCGGGAGCTGTTGGGCTGAGATCACAGTAAGGGCCCCGCACCTTCGGAGCGAAGGTGCGGGGCCGCTTCTCCTGTGGGCCCGGTGGGACTCGAACCCACGACACACCGGACCTAAACCGGCGCCCTCTTGGCCAGCTGGGGTACGGGCCCCTCAGCAGTGCACACTCTACTGGGCGCTCCGCGCCCCACGCCGACCGCCTCTGCACCAGGTGCTTGTGATCGCATGGCAGTTGGGGCACAGCAACCGCAGGTTCTCCCGTCGGTTGTCGTGCCGGTCTCCGTTGATGTGGTCGATCTCCAGTGTCATCGGTTTGCCGCGCCACTCAGGGCCGACCCCGCACCCGGCGCACTGTTCGGGAACGCCCACTTCACGGAGCGCACGCCGGAGGCGTTCGGTCGCGGTACGGTGCTCGCCTCGGTGCCGCACCAGGACGGCTTCCGGCCGCTTGGCATTCGTGCCCCGCTTCCCTCGCTGATGTGCCTGGCCGAGAAAGTGGGCGGTCTGAAGGCCGTCCTCGGCGATCCACTTGCGAAGAAGCGCGCGCTGGGCACTGTTGTCCGGACGACCGATGCGGCGAAGCACCTCCGCGATGGACGCTGACTCATGGACCACCGCCCGCAGGTCGTCCGGCGCCGGTCGCGCTTGCCTGCCGGTGGGTGAGAAGTGCGAGATGTCGATGCCGAAGTGGGCGAACCGCTCCACGAGGTAGGCGCCTAGCCGGCCGTACGGCCGGGTACCGAAGAAGGCGATGACCTCGTCGAGGTCCGAGCACTGCGCGGCTGCCTGGGCCAATCGCTCGCGGCTGTACCGCCCGCCGCCGCTCATACGGCACCCGCCCGCGAACGGCCCTTCCCGCGCCCTCGGTAGGTGTCGGTCGTCGAATGACAGTTGGGGCAGAGAAACCGCAGGTTGCCGACGCGGTTGTTCCGCCAGTTGCCGTCAATGTGATCGACCTCGAGCGGGAGCGGTTTGCCACGCCAGACCGGCTCGACACCGCACAGGGCGCAGCACTCCCGCACGCCCAGCTCCTTCATGGCCGTCTTGAGTCGCTGACTCGGAATACGAGGAGCATGTGCCGACCTGTCCTCGACGAGGATCTCCTCGGGGGTCCGACGGCGCTGGTTGAACCTCATCCGCTCGGTTCGGACCACGGGCGTGAAGTGCGAGGTGTCGATGCCGTAGGCCTTGATCCGTCGGGCGATGTTGGCCTGGTGGCCGCCGACGGAGTCGAGCCCGAGCCGACGCACGACCTCGTTGATGCTCGCGGACGCTGCGACGACCGGCTCAAGGATCTCACGCGTCCACTTCACCCCCTCCGGCTCGAAGTGCGACGTGTCGACCCCGAGCTTCTTCATCCGCCGCCTGATGTAGTCCCGACTCGAACTCCTCGGATCCACCCCCAGCCTCTCCAACGCCTCGGACAACGTCCTCGCTCCGCGAGCCGCCTCTTCCAGCCGCTCTCGCGTGTACGCGCAGGCCCCCATCGAGCCCCCTCCGCTCCGGGCGTGCGTTCGTCGCCCGTACGGGATAACGAACCGTTTATCGGACAGTCACGCCCGGAATCACGGAAAACGGCCCGCGCCGGAGGGCTCCCGGGGCGGGCCGTGCGTACAGCGGGCGGGGTCAGATGCCCAGGTCCTTGATGATCTTTGCCACGTGGCCGGTGGCGCGGACGTTGTAGAGGGCCCGTTCGACCTTGCCCTCCTCGTCCACGACGATCGTGGAGCGGATGACACCCATGTACGTCTTGCCGTAGTTCTTCTTCTCGCCGTAGGCGCCGTAGGCCTCGGTGACCTTCTTGTCCGGGTCGGCGAGGAGGGTGACCTTCAGGGACTCCTTCTCGCGGAACTTCGCCAGCTTCTCCGGGCTGTCGGGGGAGATGCCGATGACGTCGTAGCCGGCGCCGGCCAGCAGCTCCAGGTTGTCCGTGAAGTCGCAGGCCTGCTTGGTGCAGCCGGGGGTCAGGGCGGCCGGGTAGAAGTAGACGATGACCTTGCGGCCCTTGTGGTCCGAGAGGGACACCTCGGTGCCGTCGGCGTCGGGGAGGGTGAAGGCGGGGGCCACGTCCCCCGGCTGGAGTCGCTCGCTCATCGGGCCAGCCTAACCGGGGGGCCTTGCGGTGCGGCGCGGCCCAGAGCTGACAAACTGTTCGGAACAGCATCAGCAGACTTCGGAGGCCGTACGGTGGCGGACACGTCGGACACCAGAACCCCGGCGCAGATCGAGGCGGACATCAAGCGCCGCCGTGAAGTGCTGGCCGAGACGCTCGACGAGATCGGGGTGCGGGTGCATCCGAAGACCATCGTCGGCGATGCGAAGGCCAAGGTCGTCGCCAACGTCGACCACACGGTCGGACGGGCGTATGTGCAGGTCAACCGTGTCGTGAGCGAGGTGCGGGCGCAGTTTGTGAACGATCAGGGGGCGCCGCGCCTGGAGCGGGTGGTGCCCGTCGCGCTCGTCGTCGTGGGGGTCGTGGGGCTGCTCGCCCTCGGGGCCCGGCGGCGCAGGGACTGACCAGGACAGGTAGGTTCGAGCCGTGAGCGCCAACAGAAACGAGCACAGCACTCCGCACCACGACAAGCTGCCCATCCGGATGCTGCACGACCGGGTTCTCGTGCGGCAGGAGACCGGTGAGGGCGAGCGGCGGTCGGGGGGCGGCATTCTGATTCCCGCCACCGCGGCGGTCGGCCGGCGGCTGGCCTGGGCGGAGGTCGTCGCCGTCGGACAGAACGTGCGGACGGTGGAGCCCGGCGACCGTGTCCTGTTCGACCCGGAGGACCGGGCGGAGGTCGAGGTGCGGGGGGTGGCGTACGTCCTCATGCGTGAGCGTGACCTGCACGCCGTCGCCGCGGACCGGTTCGAGGGGTCGGAGGACTCCACGGGGCTGTATCTGTAGGAACAGTGGGCGAAGAGGGCCGGTGACCATGGTCACCGGCCCTCTTTGCCGTGTTTTTGCTATGTTCGGAAGGAGCCCGACGAGACGCGCCGTACCGGGTCGAAGGCAAGGACGACGCGCCCGGAATGACCCGAACAAGAGTCGCCGTGTCTCGGAGGTGCTGTCATGGCCTGGGTTCTGCTCGTGGTGGCCGGTCTGCTGGAAGTGGGCTGGTCGATCGGGATGAAGTACAGCGAGGGGTTCACCCGGCCCGTCCCGAGCCTGTTCACCGGCGCGGGCATCGTCGTGAGCATGGTCCTGCTGTCGTACGCCGCGAAGTCCCTGCCCATCGGTACGGCCTACGGCGTGTGGGTGGGCATCGGCGCGGCCGGTGCGGCGGTGCTCGGCATGGTGGTGCTGGGTGAGCCGGTCACCGCCGCCCGGATCTTCTTCGTGTGCCTGCTGCTGGTCGCCGTGGTGGGGCTGAAGGCGACCAGCGGTCACTGAGGCGCCCGGGGCGTCGGGCGCGGGGTCGGGTGGCGTCAGGTTCCGGGGAAGCCTCCGGTGCCGCCGTCGGCTCCTGTGGTGCCGCCGCCCGGTGTGCCGCCGCCGCCCGTGGTTCCGCCGCCGGTCGTCGTGCCCCCGTCGGTCGTGCCGCCGCCGTCCGTGGTTCCGCCGCCGGTGGTCGTGCCTCCGCCGGTCGTGTCGGCGCCGCCGGTGGTCGTGCCTCCGCCGGTGGTGGCGGTGGTGCCGCCGTCGGTCGGGGTGCCGCCCGTGGTGGCGCCGCCGTTCGTGGGGGTGCCGCCCGTGGTGCCGCCGTCGGCCGGGGTGGAGGTCGCGCCGCCGTCCGTCGGGGTGGCGGTGGTGCCGCCGTCGTTGCCGCCGCCGTCGGTGCCGGGCTGGGCGCTGCTGGTGGCGGGGGGTTCCTGGATGCGGTCGGCGCCCTGCTGGAGCTCCAGGTCGAACTTGCTCGCCGGCTTGCCCTGGAGCGCGTCGCGCGTGTACTGCGCCCAGATCTGGGTGGGCGGGCCGCCGCCGTTCATGCGCGGCTGGCCGAGGGCCCCGTACAGCGGCTGGTGCTTGGCCGTCACCGGGTCCTGGCCCATGACGGAGACCACCGTGGCCAGGTCCGGGGTGTACCCGGCGAACCAGGCGGCGGTGTCGCTCTCGGCGGTACCGGTCTTGCCGGCCGCGGGACGGCCCGCGGCCTGCGCGGCCGTGGCGGTGCCGCTCGCGACGACGCTCTGCAGGACGGAGGTCGTGGTGTCGGCGGCTTCGCGGCTGACGGCCTGCTTGGCCGGCTGCTCGGGCAGCCTGACCTCGTTGGTGCCGTCCTTGGTGATCTTCTCGACGAGGGTGTAGGTGCCGTGCTTGCCGTGGTTGGCGAGGGTGGCGTAGGCCTCCGCCATGTCCAGGACGCTGGCGGTGGCGGTGCCGAGGGCGATGGACGGGTACGGCTGGAGGTCCGGGGTGTCGGACGGGATGCCGAGGTCGACCGCGGTCTGCTTGACCTTGTCGGGGCCGACGTCCACGGCCATCTGCGCGTACACCGAGTTCACCGACAGGTCGGTGGCCTTGCGGACGGTGATGGGGCCGTACGACTTCTGGTCCTCGTTCTCGGGGGCGTAGGCGCCGCCGCTCCAGCCCTGGACCGGGCGCTGGTTGGTGCCGTCGTAGACCGTGTTCGGGGTGATGGTGCGGCCGTCCTGGGTGGTGGAACCGTTCTCCACGGCGGAGGTGAACACGAACGGCTTGAACGTGGAGCCGACCTGGAAGTCACCGCGGGTGGCGCCGTTGGTGTACTGCTTCACGTAGTCGATGCCGCCGTACATGGCGACGACCTTGCCGGTCTTGGGGTCGACGGAGGCGCCGCCGGCCCGGACGTAGGTGTCCGCCTTGCGGTTCTTCTTGTCCAGCTTGGACATCAGCTGGTCGTTCACCGCCTTGACGAAGGCGTCCTGCCGGTCCTTCTGGATGGTGGTGGTGATGCGGTAGCCGCCGGCCGTGAGGTGGTCGGTGTCGATGATGTTGTGGGAGGTGAGGTACTGCTTGACCGCTTCCACGAGGTAGCCGCGCTGGCCGGACATGCCGGTGGAGATGGTCTGTTCCTTCGGCATCGGGAACGTCATGCCGGCGCGCTTGGACTCGCTGAGCCAGCCCTTGGTGACCATGCCGTCCAGGACGTAGTTCCAGCGGGCGACGGCCGCCTTCCGGTTCTCCGGGTGGGCGACGACGTCGTACTCGCTGGGCGCGTTGACGAGCGCGGCGAGGTAGGCGGCGCGGGCCGGGTCGAGGTCGGCGGCGTCGCGGCCGTAGTAGGCCTGGGCGGCGGCCTGGATGCCGTAGGCGTTGCGGCCGAAGTAGCTGGTGTTGAGGTAGCCCTCCAGGATCTCGTCCTTGGACTTGTTCTGGTCGAGCTTGATCGCGATGAAGAACTCCTTGGCCTTGCGGGTGACCGTCTGTTCCTGGGCCAGGTAGTAGTTCTTCACGTACTGCTGGGTGATCGTCGAGCCGGACTGCTTGCCCTTGCCGGTCGCGGTGTTCCAGGCGGCGCGGAGCATCGCCTTGGGGTCGACGGCGGACTCGGTGTAGAAGTCCCGGTCCTCGGCGGCCAGTACGGCGTGCTGGGCGTCCTTGGAGACCTGGGCGAGGGTGACGTTCTCGCGGTTGACCTCGCCGTCGCGGGCGAGCTGGGAGCCGTCGGCGTACAGGTAGACGTTGCTCTGCTTGGTCGCGAACGCGTTGGCCGGGGGGATCTTCACGAGGGAGTACCCGACGAAGAACAGCCCGACGAGCAGCAGCACGCCGACGAAGAAGGTGCCGAGCAGCATCCGCCAGGTCGGCACGAGCCGTCGCCAGCCGGTCCGCTTGGGCCGCTTGCCCTTCTTGCCCTTGCCCTTGCCTTCGGCGGTCTGGCCGTCGGTGGCGGGAAGGGCGGTGGTGAGGGCTTCGGACGGCGTCCGGGAAGCGGGCCCGGTGCCGGCGGCGGAGGCGGCCGAGGCGAGACCCCCGCCGAAGTCGAGGCAATAGAACTGCACGTCCTGCGGAGTGTGGGTGAGGGCGAGCGACATCATCAGGGTCCGCAGCAGC